>WQSW01000006.1 GCA_009787695.1 Treponema sp. | reverse complement strand
ACGATTTACTTGAAGAAATAAAAATCGATGCTAAATTACGTTTTGTACGCGAACCGGATAATCAATATGATGAATTAGCGATACTCGTAAAAGATCAAAATAATAATAAACTCGGTTATGTCCCGCGTCAAAAAAATCCTATCCTTGCAAGATTGATGGACGCCGGAAAATTAATTTACGGGACAGTTAAATCCGTTAAAAATGATGATAAATTTATCAACATAGAAATGGAAATTTTTATGGATGATTGATAAAGGAGTGCCCCATGACCCCATCAACCCAAAACATAATAAACCAAATCCTCGCAATCCCAAAAGGAAAAGTTTCCAGTTATCGTGACATCGCTCTTAAAGCGGGAATCCAAAACGGAGCGCGGCAGACTGTCAGGGTTTTACATTCCATGTCGGAAAAATTTAATCTTCCGTGGTACAGAGTAATCCGCTCTGACGGCAGTATCGCTCTGGCAGACGAAGGGAAGGCATTGCAGATAACGCTTTTGCGTAACGAAGGCGTGGAAGTTTCTGAAGACGGAAAAATCGATTTGGAAAAATTCGGGTGGTAATTCTTGCGTTTTTATTTTAAATAAAAGATTTTAAAAATTAATCATCCTTTGTTATAATTTAATAAAATAATTTTATAGAAAAAATTAAATTAAGCGCGAAGTTTTCTTTGACGAAGCTTCGCGCTTCACCAGCCCATTCCGGGAGGCATCTGCGGCATGCCGCCGCCTTTCGCGCTCTTTGCCATTTTTTTCATCATGCCGCGCATTTTCTCAAACTTTTTTAAAAGACGCGCAACTTCTGCGACAGATGTTCCCGAACCGCGTGCGATGCGGCTACGGCGCGGCGGTCCGATTATCAAATGGTTGTTGCGTTCTTTTAACGTCATCGAACTTAAGATCGCTTCTTGTTGTTTTAATTCAGCCTTATTAATGTCGTCTTCGCTTATTTGCCCTTGCATTCCGGGAATCATTTCCAGCATTTTTTGCAGCGAGCCCATTTTTTTCATGGCGCGGATTTGATTTAACCAATCATCAAGTGTGAAATTTTCTTTCTCCATTTTTTTCTGGAGTTCGACAGCTTCTTTCTGATCAAATACTTCCTGCGCTTTTTCTACAAGGCTTACTACATCGCCCATGCCGAGAATTCTTCCTGCGATTCTTTCAGGATGGAAAGGTTCAAAATCTTCGGGCTTCTCGCCTGTACCTGTAAACTTCAGCGGTTTGCCCGTAACGGTCTTGAGTGAAAGCGCCGCGCCGCCTCTCGTATCAGAATCAAACTTGCTTAGTATTACACCTGTCAATCCGATTTTTTCATTAAATGTTTTTGCAATGTCTGCGGCGGATTGCCCTGTCATCGAGTCTGCGACAAGAAGCATTTCATCTGGGTTAGCGGCATTTTTTAAACGCGATAATTCCTGCATCATCGGCTCGTCAATTTGCAAGCGTCCTGTTGTGTCGATGATTACAGTGTCTATCATATTTTGTTTCGCCCAGCTAAGAGCGTTCTGATAAACTTTAACGCTGTCCTTTGCGCCTTCTTCCCTGTGAACCGGAATGCCGATCTGCCCGCCGAGAACGGCGAGCTGTTCCATCGCGGCAGGGCGTACAAGATCGCAGGCAACTAATAAAGGTTTGCGTCCTTCTTTTTTTAAACGCAATGCAAGTTTTGCAGAGCTTGTTGTTTTCCCCGAACCTTGAAGCCCTAACATTAAAATTACAGAGATTACATCGGGACCGCGAAGTTTTAAAGTACGGCTTGCAGGATCTTCATCACCTAAAAAAGAAACAAGTTTGTCGTGAACAATTTTTATAAATTGCTGGCCGGGATCGACAGAACGCAGAACTTTCTCGCCCTTCGCTTCTTCTATCGTTGAATTTACAAAACGGCGCACAACGCGCAGGTTTACATCAGCTTCAAGCAGCGCCATTTTAATTGCTTCTACAGCATCTTCAATATTTTTTTCGCTTATCGAAGATTTTCCTGTAACAAAGCGGAAAGCATCAGTGATTTTTTCAGTTAGTTTTTCAAACATTATTTATTTTTCCTAATCATTGGTATCCCAATCACCTAACAGGACTTTGCAAAATTGCATGGGATCCATTTCCTTATTTAAAACTTTGCATAAACCGACAGCGACAGGCATTTTTAATTTGTGTTTTTCTGCAAGAATACGGATATATTTTGCCGCAACGATACCTTCAGGCAGATAACCTATTTCTGCAATGCGCGTTATAAGATCATCAATATCTATAAAAGGCTCCAAAATATTTTTTTCGATTATTTCCCTGCCAAAGCGGCGGTTTCTCCCGTAAATAGAGCGGCATGTAACATCTAAATCGCCGATTCCTGATATAGAAGTAAATGTTTCAGGGTGTGTTGCACCTAACGCATTGCCTAAAATTTGAATTTCGTTAAGACCTGCTGCAAGCAACAGCGAATCTGTTCCGTCACCGAACATATCCGTCATTCCGACTGTCTTCATTGCGTCTAACATACCGAATGCAATAGCTATAACATTTTTTGCAGCCGCCGCTACTTGTACCCCGCGTACATCAAGAGAAGAATAAACTAAAAGTTTCGGGCTTTTTAATAAATATCTGTAACGGATGGAATTTTTTGCATTATCACTTGCAGATATTAAACCTGTTATTTTTCCCCGCGCTACTTCTTCCGCATGGCTTGGACCTGAAATATAAACAAGCGATTGACGGAAAAAACCGGGAAGATAATCTTCCATAGTTTCTATAATTAAACGCGGGCCATACTCGCTTGGCAGAAAACCTTTTGTAATAACGGCAATGGCTGTTTTGCCTTCGCGTATCGAATTAACAGAAAGAGTTTTTTTAAGCGTATTAAGAAGAAAAAGCGAAGGGACTGCATAGATTAAATAATCCTTTCCTTCAGCCGCTTCTTCAATGTCCGATGTTGCTTTTAAATTTTCCGGTAATTTAACATCAGGTAAAAATTGAACATTTTCATTTTTTTGATTTATATAATCCCTTGTTGTTTCTTCAAAACTCCAAATGACTACATCATTTCCTTTCTCGGCAATAACTTTTCCTATTGCCGTTCCCCATGCACCGGCTCCCAAGACCGCAATTTTTTCATCCATGCCTTATTATGACCTGATTTTTCTTTTTCCTCAAGAAGCGGTTCGTTAGAAACGCATATTTATCACATATATAGTAAAAAATGATGTTTTTCCGATTTTACCCTTGCATGGAGGTTCTTGAAGTGTTAATCTTTAAATTGTGAGGAATTTTGCCAAATTAATAATTTTTTTCACTCTTACCTTTATAATCATCTTTGTAACGGTAACGTGCTTAAAGTTCCTGTCCTTACAGGTTGAGTGGGCGAAAAGTTTACCTTCAAAACCGGAAACCATATTAACATTGATATTAACTGCCGCTCACTGGGCTTTGTCGCTGACGTTGTTCTCATCAATCCTTATCACTTTAAATTATGTTTCAAGAAAAAATTTTTTTCCTTTAACATCGATAGTTTGCGTAATGGTTTTAGCTTTCGGTTTTTGTTTTTGTGTTTCATTTGTTCTTAATCAATGGAAATCTGTTCCGCCTGCAAAAAGCAAAAGTATCCAATTAGGAGAAAAAGGTGTAATTCTTTCAAATTCGTTTAACAGAAATTTTACTTCGGTTGTCTTGCTTGAAGGAACTGCTAATCCTCTTGGACCGAGAGTGACGGCAATTCCCGGTATGCCTTTATCTTATCATGAAACAACAAGTGCGGATTTTGAACTTCCTCCCGTTCCTTTCGGAGACGATACTCCATGGTTTATTAAAAGTTTTTCCATAGATATCAGAATGAATGCAGAAATGTTCCAGCGTAAATTAACAGACGGATTTTTCAGTTATTTAATTTATGTTGGTTCTTTTGTTATCTTGTTATGTGCAATTGGTTATGCTGTTAAATTCAGTGTTTGGCCTCTTGCAAATTTATTTCTTGCTACACTTGCATTTCGCGGTATTTTTGCTTTCAGCTCTTTTTTTAATTCACCTGAGATGCAAGAAACTATTAAATCGTTTTTGAATAATAAAATGCCTGTAACTTTTGCTTTGCCTTTATTATTTATTGCTTTTAGTTTTCTTGTACATCTTTATTCATTTTTAGTTTTTATTGCAAAAAGGAAGCTTGAAAATGATTAATTCAGATACATTCCGCAAACCGCAAATAATATTTTTAATTTACGCAATTGCAGGATCGCTTTTAATAATTTTATTCCGTTTCATTTTTCCCGGAGCAGAAGCGCCTCTTTTAATTTATTCGCGCGATTGGCGTTTTCTGCAAGGTTTATTGGAAGTTTTTAATTTTTTCCCCGCACTTGCACTGTCAGCTCTTGTAATTCCTTTCGGTCTTGCAGCCTACGAAGAACAATATCAAAGTTTTTCTGAAATTTTTTTTAAATGGATTGCCCCTTCAGTTATTGTTGCCATTATTGCCGCCGCTGTTTACGTAATTATTTTCTTCTTTGCTTTTCCGACAGTAAAAGATAAAGAAGAGAATTACCGCTTTAGCGGCGAGTTGTATCATCTTGCAAAAAATAAAGCGAATGAACATGCACAAGCCGGCGAATGGTACAGAACTTCTCAATTCATAGATATTTGCGATGTTATTTGGTATAAAAGCGAGGAAATGCAAAAACTTCGTGATATGGCTGCGATTAAACTTGAAGAAGAACTTTTTGAAGATATAGATGAAAAATACCTAGCCCGTTCTGCGTTAGCAGAAAGTCATCGGGACCCGGAAATTGTCGCGTTATACGAAAAAGAAACACCTATTGATGCAACAGAAGCAATTACAATGAGCAGAAAGGCTTTTGAAGACAAGCGTTATTTTGACGCGCATTGGCTCGCAAATCTTGGAATGAGATTAGCACCTAACGGCAGCGCGCAGGAAGCAAACGCCGCACGCATAGCAAGCGATGCATGGAATATGATTACTGCACAGGCGCCTACCCATAGAGAAGAAAAGCTTTTTAATTATTTTAATTTAAAAATTGCAGGTTACAGAGCAATGAATTCAGATAAATGGATAGAAGCGTATTATATTTTTAAAAACTTAATAACACAAACTCCTGATGATCCTGATGTAGTAAATTTTCTTGCTGTAAGCGAACAAAACGCAGCGAAAACAGCTTTTTTTATTGACGAAATGAATTATTCATTGGGACAAATATTAAACGGTGCTTTATTTTCTCTGCCAAACGGAAACGGAAGAGTTGTAATGCGATTTGCAACCATTACAACTTCTGCTGATGCCGCTTACGGCATGGGATTCGAATATATGAGATTCGATGCAGATAACAAACCACAAGAAAGTATAATATCAAGTTATGCGAAGATGACACCGATTACAGTGGACGGCAAACCGCAAGTACTTGTTTTAACTCATGCTTTGGATCGCGAACATGAAGAAAAAGGAAATGCAGGCGAATGGCTTCTTGGCAGGAGACAGGCAGGCGGTATTCTTCTTGATGTAAGTTATGAAGATTTTCTGCTTATTTCGCATGTACGCAGAGGATTATCGATCCTTCAAATTGATGAACTTTATAATGTCTCACGAAAACTATCTTCTACAGGATATGTTTCGCAAGTCTTTCAGGCAGAAATTCTTAACCGTTTAGGTACAGTATTATTTTTCCTTCCAATGGCAATCTTCATCATTGTTATTGCGTGGCGTTACCGCGCGGTAAAAAAACCGCGTTATATATTTGTTATTATGCTTCCTGTACTGCCGATTGTTTTTCATGGTTTTGTTTTCTTGTACCGATCTGTTTTTAATACGTTGGGAATATGGTTAGTTATAAGTTTCGGTTTCTTCCCGGCAGTTATCGCCTATGTTGTAGCTCTGGGCGTGTTATTATTTGTTTCGCTGATCTCTTTATCTGCACAACACGGATAAAAATTATTAATTTTTTTCAATCTCAAGAAGTTTTTGTTTTAGATCTAAACCGCCTGCATATCCGACAAGATTACCGTTACCGCCGATTACACGATGACAAGGAACGATAATGACAATTGGATTGCGGTTATTAGCCATACCGGCAGCACGGCTCGCCTTTGGTCTTCCAATTGCAGCGGCAATTTCACCGTAACTTCTGGTCTCGCCGTAAGGTATTTGCTGCAGCGCTTTCCATACATCAACCTGAAAATCCGTCCCATGCAGAACAAGAGGAAAATTAAAGTCTTTGCGTTTTTTATTAAAATACTCATCAAGCTGCTTTGCCGCATTTTTTATCAACGATGTTTCGCTGTATACAAAATCGGGCAAAGTCTTGTTGTTTATCATCTTTCCTTTATTATCACAAAAAGCGGCACGGCATACTGCCCCTGATTCCTCTGCAATTAAAAGGTTACAGAATTTATAGCAATAAAAGAAGAATTTTTTCATGTGCTAAATTGTAACACATTATTATTTTTTTGGTTATAGATTATATAACTATTAACCATGGAGGTTTATATGAAGAAGTTAACAGTTTTATTGTTAATTACGGTTTTAATTGTAAGTACGGTTTCAGCACAAGGCATAAGAGATGAACAGAATAATACTCCGCAAGCAGGAAATGAAATTAACCGCCCTCAAAGAAGCGAAAGACGGCAAGAAGTAAGCCCGCAGGCTGGAAGCGAAAGACGGCAAGAGGTCAATCCTCAGGCGAGAGGCGAACAGAGACGCGAGTTTAAACATAAGGGAAGGAATGAAAGAAGGTGCGAATATAATCATCATCAATCAAGAAATAAAAACAGGCGAGATGCTCCAAATCAGTTTAGAAATAATCGTCCGCGAATGAATAATGCTCCGCGCCCTGAAGCTGTAACAGTAAGCGGAATTTTAAAATTAGAAAGGGGATTTGTCGCGGTTCAAACTGAAAGCGAAAACAACTCTGTTTTAATTGTTCCTGCATTAAACCGTTATATCGGTTTTATTAATGGATTAAACGAAGGAACAAATGTTTCTGTAGAAGGTTTCCGTTTTAGAAATATGCTTCATATGACAAAATTAACAATCGGAGATCGTGCATATGATTTCTCTTTCCATCCTGACAATGATTTTAGACCAAACAGAAATAATTATCCAAGAGAAAGACAAAGCAATAACAGTCAAAAAATTGAATAACTTAATTTTAATTCCTTATTAAAAAGGAGGAGATATTAAAGTTTGATAAGGGATTATTTAACCACGGAGAAATCCGTGGTTATCTTTGTTTATCAGCTCTTTCTTAATAAATCAACAAATGTTATAATTTATTTGTTATGAGATTCTCTGTAATAATATTATTAGCCGCTTTATTTATTTCCTGTTATGCAAAACAAAATCAAGGATTAACAATCACAGAAGGAGTACTTTCTGTCGGTGTTGAAATCGGATATCCGCCGATGGAATATTTTGACGTTGACGGAGTAACGCCTATTGGTTTTGATATTGAATTAACAAAAGCATTGGCAGAAAAACTCGGACTAAAAGTAAACTATATTGATACCGCATGGGAAGGCATACTTGCAGGGCTTGATGCAAAAAGATATGACATCGCAGTTAATATAACAATTTTAGAAGAAAGACAAAAGAAATTTAATTTTACAAAACCTTACATTGACAGTTCAATGACTATCGCCGCATTAAAAGATTCTCAGATAAAAATTGATAAACCGCAGGATATTATCGGTTTGCGCATCGCATATCAAGGCGATACAACCGCACAATTTTTTACAGAAAAATTAAAAAATCAGGGATTGATTTTTACTTCTTTTTCATATGATAAAATCACAAATTGTTTTGACGATCTCCTTTTGGGACGGGTGGATTTAATCGCAGCAGATAATATCGTCACATTTAATTATGCGCAAAAAACGGACGGCGTTTTTGAAGTTATCTGGCAAGGTTCATCTGACGAATATATCGGCATAGCTTTAAAAAAAGGGAATGACGCTCTCACTCTTGCACTAAACAATGCGCTTGAAGAATTGTTTAAAAACGGGACTATGCTTGAAATTTCATTAAATATTTTTAACAGTGACTTGGTTTCTTCGGTTAAATATTAAATTTATACATCGCGGATATTTGCAAAATCCAATAAAATAGTTTATAATTAAAAAAGGACGTTTTACAATGAATATCAATAACCTAAGAACAAAATTAACCAAAGATTTCACCGATTATTACGGCGAGGAAGCGCTTTGTATAATTAAAGATTACAGCGACAGCGATAACGATGTTTTAAACTTTATAATTTCGGATACTATAAATCGTTCCGGCTCTCAAGCAGATACCTTATTATTAAATATACTAAAAAAGAAATTGAATATTAATGATATTGATAAAGAACTCTACGCTGCTTTTACAGAAAAACTAATGGAATTTCAAATTAAAAAATCAATATCAGGCACCGCAAACTCTGTTTGTGCTCCTTTTGACTTTATCCGAAAATGCGATCCCGCTCAGGTACTTCATTTATTGTTACAGGAAATGCCTCAAACAATAGCTGTGGTTCTGTCTTTCATGGAAGCAAAAAAAGCGGCAGTATTATTAAGAAACTTTCCGCACGAAATTCAAAGCGAGGTTGCAAAACGGATAGCATTGCTGGATGCGGTAGAACCTGAAACAGTCAGAGAAATTGAAAAAATACTGGAAAAAAAATTATCTTCAATGACTCACAAAGAAGGCTGGACATATTCTGGCGGTGTTGAATCAATAGTAGAAATTCTAAATCTTGTTGATCGTGCTACAGAAAAACAAATTATCGAAGCGCTGGAAGATGAAGACCCTGAATTAGCGGAAGAAATTAAAAAACTGATGTTTGTATTTGAAGATATAGTTACGCTCGATGATCGCGCTATACAAAAATTATTGCGCGAAGTTGACTCGACAGAACTTGCTAAAGCTCTTAAAGCTGTTGATACAGAAGTACAGGATAAACTTTTTATAAATATGTCAAAACGTGCGGTTAGTATGTTAAAAGAAGACATGGAATATATGGGACCTATTCGGATAAAAGATGTCGCAGAAGCGCAATCAAAAATTATTGCCATTTGCCGGCATTTAGAAGATACCGGTGAAATAGTTATTGCAAGAGCAGGCGAAGATGAAATAATAGTTGATGATATAAAATATAATGAAAAAGAATTAAAAGACAATAAAATATTACCTTTTGATTCTTTTTCTTATCTTTTTGCTTACAGTAAAAAAGAAATCTTTGAAAAGATAGATAATGAAATTTTGGCTGTATCATTGTTTGGAACAGATAATAATCAAAGAAAAATGGTATTTAAAAATTTAAATTTCATAAAGAAATTAAAAGTAAAAGGACTAATTAAAAAAATAAAAGTAATATGGTATGATGATATCCGTGATGCGCAATTACAAATAATAGAAGTACTCAAGGAAAATTCCGATGAAAATGATATTGATGAAGAAGCAAACCCTGTTTGCGGAGAAATTTTAAAGGATTAATTATGACAGATGTATTATCGGCAGATGAAATAGACCAATTACTTACCGCAATTAATAATTCAGATAATTCCAAACCGGCAGATTTCAGACCGGCAGCCGGATCCAGAAAAATTAAAATTTATGATTTTAAACGCCCTGACAGATTTTCAAAAGAACAATTAAGAAACATATCTATCATTCATGAACATTTTGCAAGATTAATAACAAATTCAATTACAGCAAAATGCAGAGCTATGAGCTATGCCCATATTGCTTCAGTAGATCAGCTTACTTTTGAAGAGTTTATAAGATCTGTTCCGACTCCTTCATCGCTTGGAATTATTAATATGCATCCTTTAAACGGTTATGCCGTCTTGGAAATCGATCCTAGTATTTCCTTTGCAATGTTAGACAGAATATTAGGCGGTTACGGAAACGCACCGAATATTCAACATGAAATGACTGATATTGAAAAATCATTAATGACAGGAATTTTTAATAGAATGATTGCGAACTTATGTGAAGCATGGATGCCGGTATTGAATTTACAGCCGCGTTTAGAAGCGATAGAAACCAATCCGCAATTTTTAAAAATTTCCCAGCCTACAGAGATGATTGTTCTTGTAACAATTGAATTTAGAATTTTAGATACAGAAGGAATGATGAATTTCTGCATTCCGTTCCCGACAGTCGAATCGATCATAGGAAAATTATCTAATGTTTTCGGATATGCAGAAAAAAGAAATAACAATCAAAAAATAGATTTAGAAAATCTGGACGGACTTAAAAAATCAATAAGGGCTGAATATTTCAGAAAAGAAATAACAGTAAATCAATTGGTTGATTTATTGGATACAAAAGGAACTATCATAATAAACGATCAAGCTCCTTTTACCGGAAGATTATTTATAGATAATTTATGCATCGGTGAATTTTGCAATGCTGCGGCACACTGTTGTCAGACAGAAAATAACAGTTATAAAAAAATAAATATTATAAAAAAGGAATGGAAATTGGAGAAAAATTATATGAGTGAAAAAAACAATGTATTGGAAACAACGGGTGCTTTAAAAGACATTAATGTTCAAATTATTGCAGAATTGGGCAGAAGATCAGCAACTCTTGAACAAGTTTCAAATTTTGAGGAAGGAACTATCCTTGAACTTGATAAATTGGCAGGAGAGCCTGTTGATATTTATGCAAATAATGTTAAAATAGCAATCGGAGAAGTTGTTGTTGTAGATGAAAATTTCGGAGTAAGAATAATAGATATTATAAAAACAGAAAAATAGAACTATCTAATTATAAAACATTAAATTATAATAAAATAATGATTACAGAAAACGCTCTGGTCATTTACAAAAACAAACCTGCTATTGTAAAAGAAAAAACAGACGGGAAAATTTTAATCTCTCTGCAAAATAACGAACAATTAAAAGTTCGTGATAAAGATATCGAACTAATCCATCCGGGACCGGTAAATAATTTTAAACAATTAGAAGAAAGTTTAAACACAGCACAAACAGAGTCTACAGCGATCAAAGAAGCATGGGAACTAATGTCAGACGAAAACTCTGTTTGTACTCCGCTTTCTATAAAGGAATTTACTTCTCTTATTTTTAACGATTATACTCCTGCATCGGCTTTTTGTGCGTATTCATTACTGCAAAACGGTCTTTTTTTTACAGGAACAATTACAGCAATTAAACCGCGTCCAAGAAACGAAGTTGAAGCGGAAGAAGCAAAACGTAATGAAAAGTTACGCGAAACAAGCGAACGTACTGAGTTTTTAGAATTGATAAAATCATTATTAAAAAAACCGTCAGAAAAACTTTTCTTTTATGATGATGAGCGGCGAAAAAAATATGCACATTATATGCAAGATGCAGAGGCGCTCGCTTACGGCAAATCAATAAAAAGCCGCACTTTAAAAGATTTAAAGCTTAGCGAAACACCGGAAGATGCACATTCACTGCTTTTAAAAACAGGTTTTTGGACAGCAAATATTAATCCCTACCCAAGCCGCTTCGGGCTTTCGCCTAATAGCGCAAGTATCTGTCCTGCCGCTCCTCCTAACGAAGAGCGTATCGATTTGTGCCGTCTTGCTGCATTTGCTATCGACAGTCCTTGGAGCAAAGACCCGGACGATGCTGTTTCAATTGAAATAACAGAAGACGGCAAAACGTTTCTTTATGTTCATGTCGCCGACCCCGCATCTTCTATCTCTTTTGACAGCCCGCAGGAGAGAGAGGCACGGAACAGGGGTGTTACACTTTACCTTCCCGAAGGCGCAGCGCGTATGTTAGCAGAAGAATCTTTGCCTTTGTTTGCACTCGGGCTCTCTGAAAAATCTTTAGCTCTAACTTTTAAAATGACTATAGATGAAAACGCAGAAGTAATTGATACACAGATATTTCCTTCTGTTGTAAAAGTAAATTGTATTTCTTATGAAGATGCTGATAAAGAAATAGCAAATTCACAAACTCCGTTTGCAGATACTTTACGCGCACTGTATAATTTATCGCAGAGAATTTTTAAAAGACGAATTAAGCAAGGAGCTGTAAACATCGAATTGCCTGATATACATATCGAAGTTAAAAACGGAATTGTAAATGTCGAACCTATAATTACTTACAAATCAGATTCTTTGGTTAAAGAGTGTATGATCGCTGCAGGTGAAGGAGCGGGAACATGGGCGGCTTCAAGAGGGCTTGCAGTTCCTTACATCAGCCAAGAAATTGAATTGCAAGAATTTGCAGCTAACACAGATAATTTAGAAATAAATATTGTAAACTCTCTGCAATTACGCCGTTGTATGAGACCGCGTATTCTTTCTGTAAAGCCTGGTTTTCATCAAGGATTAGGTCTTGATATTTATTTGCAGGTAACAAGTCCTCTTCGCCGTTATACAGATTTACTTGCACATATGCAAATACGCGCTTTTCTGCGCGGAGAAAAAACACTTAATGCCGAAGAAGTATCGGCACGGATTGGTTTCTGTGAAGCGGCAGTAGCTGCCGCTGTTCAGACAGAACGCGCATCTATCAATCATTGGCTGATGGTTTACCTTAGTGATAAAAAAGAATCTCTTTGGGATGCTGTTGTAACTGAAAATAAAATCAACCGTATGCAGGCGATAATCCCATCACTTGCTTTAGAAATACACATTTCAATGCAAAGAAATCTTTCACCTAACGATAAAATTCAAGTAATGTTAAAATCAGTTAATATTTCCCGGAGAGAAGCGGTTTTTGTTCAGACACAGAAATAACTATTCTAAAGGATTCCACGACGGCAGATCACTGTCTTCGTTTTCATCATCATTATTCGGAATAAATTGAACAGTATTGTTAGGTAAAACTGCATCATTGTTATTTACAGGCTCATTGATCGGTTGATTTACAGGCTGATTAATCGGCGCAGAAGGCGCTTCGTTTACAGCAGGAGGTAAATCATCATCTAAAAACGGATTGTTTACCGAAGGAATATTAGATTGATTTCTGTTATTCGTATTTGTATTTGTAGTCGTTCTTCCGGTATTCCGGGTAGTCGTTCTGTTTGTAGTTCCCCTGTTCTGAGTATTATTTCTTGGCGGCGGAGATTGAAGTTCAGGAAATAAATCTAAAGGCAAAGTCGGCATCGGAGGCAGTGAATCCAATAAACTGGAATCATTTATACCGAACATTGTGGAAGAAATTGGTAATCTTATTTGCTGGGCTGCATCTGAATGAATATCACAATACATTGACGGTATAGTTCCTTCTAAGAACGGAAGTGTTACTTCACCTTCATTGCAGTTAGGTGTTCTTAATCTTCCGGATTTACGGCAAACTGTTATATCAATTACACCTGAAGACGGTCTTGAAAAACCTTTCTGCGGAAGACCGCGGTGAATTTCACGCATTGTATCGCCCCAAACAGGAGCTGCAAGACCTGCACCTGTTTGCGAATTTCCCAATGAATTGCCGGGCATATCAAAACCAAACCAAACCGCTGTTGTATAATAAGGTGTATACCCTACAGTCCATGCATCCGACCAGTTCTGTGTTGTCCCTGTCTTTCCTGCAACGGGTATTCTGAATGATCTGCCGTTCTCATCTTGAAAAACAAATCTGCCGTATCCCGCACCTGCAGCAAGTGTGCCGATTGTTGTTGCGAATTCCATTAACCTTGTCATAACATAAGCATTTTGCGGACTGACAATTTGATTCCTATTCCCCATCCGCTGCTGTCTTTGACGCACACTTCTTTCAACATCAAATACAATTCCGCCGTTACGATCTTCTACTGTGCGGATTGCAATCGGCGTAACATCGCGTCCTTGATTTGCGAAAATAGCAAAAGCACGCGCCATCCGCAAAGGAGAGGTTGATGTAATTCCCAACCCAAGAGGATAAACACGAGGGAATAATCTGCGGATTGTTGCTTCATCGGTATAACCTAAAAGAGAAGCAGATCTGTCAATAGCGGCATCAAAACCTATAGCTTCAAGAAGATAAAGTGAAGGGATATTAAGCGATAAAGACAGCGCATTATATAATAAAACCGGACCTCTCCATAATCCGCCGTAGTTATCAGGGATGTAAGGAGTGTTATCTTCATTATAAAAAACCATCGGTATATCGTTTATTAAAGTTGCAGCAGTAAATTTCTTGCTGTCTAATGCCGCAGAATAATATAATGGTTTTATAGCCGAACCTGTTTGAACATTCGCCTGACTTGCACGTATCAGCTGATTCGATTCATCAAATTTTGATCCGCCGACAATAGCTGTTATATATCCTGTTTCATTTTCAATTGCGACTAACGCTCCTTCTACAACATTCTGCTGAGTGTTTTCTCTTAACCTTGCATAACTTGGATTGGTAATATCTTTTAATTCATGAACACCGAAAGTAAGAGCCATCATATCTACAATAGGATTAATTGTTCTATTATAACGTGAAATCGCTCTTGTTTCATTTTGATTCGATGTTACTTCGCGGATATCGGTTATATCAAAAGCTAATGTTAATAAATCAATAATAGGAAGATAAGCCCTCTCCGCATGAACATTACCTCTTCTATATAAAATATTGTAATCAACATTTGCTTGTTTTATTCCTTCTGACATATACTGAACTGCCGCTTCTTGATGTGTAAGATTAAGAGTGGTGTGAACAATATAACCATCGCGAAAATAATCCATTGTGCCGTACATCATTGCATCAAGTTCGCGGCGCACATATTCGCTGAACCACGGCGCTTTATCATCGCGCGTAAGATATGCAGAAAGAGGAGGGCGTGTCCAGTCAAAATTTTCCCAGTATTCGTTAAACGAAGCCTCTGCTTCGTCTTTATCGGCATAGCCGAATTGAATCATACGTTCAAGAACAGCATGCTGACGATTCATTGCAAGACTTGGATTTTTTAAAGGATCGAAACGGCTCGGTCCTGAAAGCAAGACAGCCAAGACTGCAGCTTCTGCGATGCTGACATCTCTTGAACTATGACCAAAGAAATATTTACTTGCGGTTTCAACTCCGTAAGTGCCGGGACCCATCGGCATATAATTTAAATAGATTTCAAGAATTTCATTTTTCGTATAACGTCTTTCAATTTGAAAAGACCACCACAATTCCCTTATCTTACGGTTGATAGTACGCTCATTGCGGTTAGTATATAAAGTACCAGCCACCTGCTGTGTAATCGTAGAACCGCCGCCCAAATTTCTGCCTGTCAGCTGCCCCATTGCCGCACGCGCTATACCGCGTATGCTAAAACCTCTATGATTGTAAAAATCCGGATCTTCGCGGGAAAGAACTGCATGAATCAAATGACGCGGCAACTCGCTCAATGCTACCATCTCCCGCTTTTCGTCGGAAGCAAATTCGGTAATAAGGACACCGTTTATATCTAAAATCTTAGTCGGAAGCGCAGGTACAAATTCGGCAAAATTTTCCTGATTTCTGATATTAGCAGTAACGGCAAGGGAAAGCCCAAGACCGACACCGATTATAATTACTAAAACAATAGTAAAAGCGACTATTAATTTAACAACTAACGAGGAAATAAAATTGTTCCCGCCATTTCTGCCCATACCTTATAATTATAGTAAACAATTAAAACGGCGGTCAAGAGACAAATCATTCATAGTTTTCCTGTTTTAGCTACGCAGTTTCTTTAATTCAAAGGAAATTAAAATAGCAGTAATGATGAAAGCAAACCCGTCTGCCACAGGGGTTGCGGCAATCACACCCCAAAGACCCCATATTTTACCGAATATGAATATACAAGGAATAAGCGCGATACATTGCCTTAACATTGAAAGAAAAATCGAAATTTTAGGGCGTCCCGTAACCACAAACATATTTGTTGAAACAATTTGAAAACCTGCAACCGGCAGTAAGAGCATCATGATGCGCATAGCGCGCGGGGCAAAATCCATAATGGCTTCGCTTCCGTTAGGCGCAAAACCTCTGACCAGCTGCACAGAAAAAAGCTGAACTACAGCAAAACCAATTACACAGATTGCGGTAGCTGCGGCAATTGCACCCAAATATGCACGTAACACACGGCGGTACATTTTTGCCCCGTAATTGTAACCGAGTATAGGCTGCGACCCTTGATTGATGCCGAAAATGGGCATAAGGATCAACATTAAAATTGCACCCGCTATATTCATTCCCGAAAGAGCGATATCTCCGCCGTTTGCAACTCCAAGCGCTGCCTCTCCGTACCAGCCCATGCTTGTGTTAATTAAAAGCTGAACCGCAGACATTAAAAATTGAAGTAAAAATTGCGCGGAGCCGAAAGCCAGTATCTGCACAATGATAGAAAGATCAGGTTTTAAAATACGGAAATTAAGCCTGACAACCGCTTTCTTACTCAATATGAATCTAAGTAAATAAACGGTTGAAGAAAATGTAGCAATGACAGTTGCCCATGCAGCGCCTTCTACACCCCATTTGAACCATAAAATAAAAACAGCGTCAAAAACAATATTAAGAACAGCACCCAAAATCATGGAGATCATCGTAACACCGGGAAAACCTTGCGCTCTTGTACAATGAGACAAACCGAAACTTACCATAAAGAAAACATAACCGAAGAGAGTTATGCGAAAATAATCTCTGGCATAACTTAATGCTTCGCTTCCCTCTGCCGCCCCCATCAATGAAAGAATCGGATCAAGAAAAATAAGACCGATTATCATCGTAACGATTCCTGTTCCAATCAATAAAAAGAAACAATGATCGAGTGCATTTTCCGCATCCTGCTTTTTGCCCTGCCCTAAACGCATGGAAATCATATTTGCGGCGCCTATTCCAAAGAGCATTGCAAAAGCCATACCGATGGTCATAAGCGGCAGCACAAGAGAAATTCCGCCGAGTGCGATTTCGTTTACAGCCTGCCCGATAAAAATACGGTCAACTAAATTATACAAAGCGTTAACGAGCATCCCTGTTATAGCGGGAATTGAGAATTTTAAAAGTAACTTACCGATTGACTCTGTGCCAAGACGGCTTGCGGCATCTGCGGTTTGGGGCATGTTAATATATTTACATTTATTTCAGGAATTGGCAACAGAGTTAACGGGACTATTAATTTTTAAATCAAAATATTTATTCTATAACTCTTACATCAGACCAGGCGCCATGCATTCTAAAAGTTCCTTTAGCTCCTTTTTCAAAAAAATTTTTATCATAAGTAATATAACCTCTGTGCATCATAGGCTGATAAATCGATAACCGTAATGTATATTCTATGTTTCCGGTATCCAGTTCTCTTGTATTTACCAGTTCAACAAAGAACATAAAAACAAGCAGTGCAAATTTATTTTTCATTTATCACTAACAGGCAGCTCGCCGTTCACTTCAGGTTTATTATCAGACTTGGTAACAGTGCGGGTCACTCCTCCGGAAACATATGCTGTACCGCATTCCGGGCAGATGGACATTGACAGAGAGACTGTCTGGCTTACAACTTTTCGATCTTCCTTTTGAGCTTTTGCCTGTTCGTTGGTAACATGTTCATATTCATGCGCTCTTACCATGCTAAATGATTGAGAAGAATTTATAGCTTGCGGTGTTTGGAAACTGACAGACGGATCGTTAGATACATCAACATATTTACGATCTTTACAAGTTTGGCATCCTTTAATCTCCTCAGCAGCGGCAATTTTCTGCAGCCCCTCATCCGCCTGTAATTTACGCTGATAATCTAACGCCTGTTGGGAAATATTTACAATTGCTCCGGGAGTATAATCATTTTTAACCTGCGGCGGTTCTTGAATTTCACGCGGATTAGGAAGTCTGCTGTCATTAGAATTTTTTAAATCAAGAGGGGAACCTTCACGCTTCGCACTCAATTGAGGTTCATAATTTAGATACGATGAAAAACCGTCAATCCGCATGGTTTATTGTAATATCTTTTAATTAATAATTTCAAGACGATTTAATAAAATTTAAAAAGGCAGCATAATGCTTTTTGATTTTTTTTGCATTGAATTATATGACAAATTAGGGTATAATTTGCCTACAATGAAAACAATAATAAAGCCATCCAGCGAATTAAGAAGAAATTACAATTCTATTGCAGAAATATGCCGTACTCAAAAAACTCCTGTTTTTTTAACAAAGAATGGAGAAGGTGATATGGTATTAATGGATATTGATACTTACAGCCGCCGGGAAGAAGACTTGGCGCTTGCTCAGCGCTTGGCATCAGCTGAGTTAGCTCGTTTATCCGGTACAAAAGATTATACCCTAGAAGAATTTAATCAAAATATGCTTGATGCAATAAAACAGGGAATTGATCGGAAAAAGTGAAAAAATATCAAATTCTTATTTCTCCGTCAGCTAATGATCGCATGTATGATCACTTCATGTTTCTGGCGCAAATTAGCGAAAGCGCCGCCCGTAATTTGTTAGACCAGTTAATAAAAGACATTCAATCGCTGGAATATATGCCGGAAATAAACCCTCATCTGGATCGACCCTATCTGGAAAATAGAAAATACCGGTACAAACTCTCGTACCGCCGTTATCGGATTGTTTATCAAATTATTAATGACAATGTAATGGTTGAAGACATTCAGGATTGCCGTCAGGATGATAAATAACCGACGGTTCTTTATCAGGTCATTAACATTGTTTAAAAAGTTCAAGAATACCGCCTAAATCTTGTCTGTTTCCTATCACATAATCCATAAATACCTCATAAATTCATAATAATTGCCTTTTCGTGCAATTTCAAGTCTTTAGACTCTGCCTTTTCGTGCAAATTCAGCCCTTTCTGCATTGCCTTTTCGTGCAAATTTAGCCCTTTTCACCTTGCCTTTTCGTGCATACAACATTAAAATTAAAGTAGGGGTAGAAAATGATCTTTCACCGGAAAACTTATCAAAAACTGCTGAATTGGAAGAAAAAGAGTAAAAGAAAAACGGTTCTGTTAATCAGCGGGGCGCGGCGTGTGGGAAAGAGTTTTTTATGCGAGCAATTCGGAAAGAATGAATATAAAAGTATGATCCTTATTGATTTTGGAAATACCCCAAAAGAAGTTAAGGATATTTTTGAAAATGACAGCGCCGACCTTGATATGTTTTTTACCAAGTTGTCCGCTTTTTTTAATACCCGGCTTTATAAAAGAGAAAGTTTAATTATTTTTGATGAGGTGCAGTTGTTCCCTTATGCAAGGCAGTTGCTTAAATATCTTGTGGCAGACGGCAGGTATGATTATATCGAAACAGGCTCTTTATTATCTCTTAAACAAAATGTAAAGGATATTTTAATACCGTCAGAAGAAGAAGAGATACAAATGTTTCCTATGGATTTTGAAGAATTTTTATGGGCGTTAGGTGACGATACTACCATGCCCCTTCTTAAATCTTGCTTTGAACAAAAAAAACCTCTGGGGCAGGCTTTGCACCGTAAAGTTATGAATTATTTCAGGCAGTATATGCTTGTCGGCGGAATGCCTCAGGCGGTTTTGGAATATGCAGAATACAAAGATTTTGCAATGGCAGATACAATAAAAAAACAAATTTTAACGCTTTACCGCAACGATATTGCAAAGTATTCAGGCGGTTATAAAAATAAAGTGACGGCGATTTTTGACGCTCTGCCGGGGCAATTATCAAAAAAAGAAAAAAAATATAAGCTGGCATCTATTGATAAAAATGCCAGACTGCGAAGTTATGAAGATGCATTTATGTGGCTAACCGACGGCATGATAGCAAATCCTTGTTTTAATTCTACAGACCCCAATGTGGGTCTTGCATTAAGCAGCGATTATTCCACACAAAAACTTTATATGGCTGACACAGGGCTTTTGGTTACTCATACCTTTTGGGATAATGATTATTCAGATAACGAACTTTACCGTGCAATTCTTCTTGATAAGCTAAACATCAATGAAGGAATGTTATTTGAAAATATTGCCGCACAAATGCTTCGAAGTAACGGACATCGTCTTTTTTTCTACTCCAGACCTGATAATAATAACAGGAAAAATTCGATAGAAATTGATTTTCTAATTACCAAAGAAAAAAAAATATGCCCTGTCGAAGTAAAATCGGGCAGTTATCAATCTCACTCTTCACTTGATAAGTTTAGAAACAAATTTTCTTCCTCTAAACTTGGAGATGCATATATTATCTATCCCAAAGATTTAATGATTAAAGATGATATTATTCATTTGCCAGTGTATATGACAATGTTTTTATAAGCCTAACCTTCGTTCATTATCTGCTCTTTTATTTTGATAGCCGCAACATTGCCTGCCTTGATAAGTTCGTCAAGATAAGCGATGCCTTTTTTTCTGTCTTCTGCGACACCTTCACCGTAAACATACATCAGCCCTAAAAAGAGTTTTGAATCGTCTAGACCCGCTTCAAGTGCTGTATTTAGATAACCGAACGCTTTTTCCGGATCAGCGCTGTGACCTTCGCCGAGATAGAGCATCCTGCCTGCTTGTAAACAGGCAGGAGCGTAATCATTTTCTGCGGCTAACATAAAATGGCGGAGCGCATTACTCTCATCAGCGTCAGTGCCCAAACCTTGCAGATACATGACAGCTAAATTGTGATGCGCCTGCGGGTATGCCAATTCATACATATGTAACCGGTAATGAATCATACTGATATCCAGACGGTTTTTTTTATCATATATATCCGATGATAAATAAAAAGGCTCTTCCAGATTGGTAAGTTTTTCAAAACATGCTCTTGCTTCGCTGTAATTCTGCTCCACGCCAAGTCCGCCCATGTAGGCGTTTCCAAGATTGTAAAGCCCTGTTAAACTGCCGGCACGCGCTCCGTCAGAAAAATATTTAACCGATTTTTTTAAATCAGTCTCTACGCCTTGTCCCTGCATATAAAGAATACCGAGCATCGACATAGCTTCACTGCAACCTACCGCAGCAGATTGCATATAATATTCATACGCTTTTTTAAAATCCTGATTATATATAATACCATTATAATAGAGAGAGCCTGTTTCGAATAACGCGCTTGGAATTTTATTTTCCACCGCTTGATTTAACCAATAAAGAGCGTCTTTTTTTTCTTCTTCATTCTGAGCGCTGTTAAACATAATAATGTAAAGATTCATTTGCGCGTTTGCAACATTGCGTAATGCCGCTTTTTCCAGATATTCAGATGCTTTCTCAATGTTTTGCTCTATACCGAAACCGCTGTAATAACATGCACCTAACTCTCCCCATGCTTCAGGCAGCCCCATATCTGCCGCCGTCTTAAGATAATTTATCGAAAGTTCCTGTTTTTCTTCGGGAATCTCTCCGGTTTCACTATCCACTGTTCCGAAGTACAGTTCCATCAATTCTTCCGCAGTTTTATTACCGGTATTGTCTGCCATTTTTTTCTCCTTTTGCGACCGTTAGTCGTAATTTATATCTAATTCAATTTTAATTTTTTTTGTTTTGATATTATAAAATGCATACAGCATTGCATCATCAAATCTTCCCCAGCCGAAGGGGTTTGCATCATCATCATCCAAATAAATTTGAAAGAAAGGCTGAATTTCTTCATTCGCTTTTTGACTTGATCCGTAACCGTCAAACTCTGCATGATAACCGCCAAGATATGAATATAAAATAGGACGTTCAAAGCCGAGCGATTTTCTAACTCTTTCATATACTTCATCTCCGTGTCTTGGATGGAGCTTCTCTGCCAAAGCTGCGGCTTCAGGAACATTAACTTTTATATATTCATAATAAGGAAGCATATCTGCAAATTCAAGATTGATAACATGATAGTTAAGAACATCTTCTGAAGGGTTATTAATAACGACAGCTTTTTCCATATTTAAATGATCAAAAAGAACAATATGCTCTTCTCTGTTTTCCCAATTATAAAAGAGCTGAAAAAGTTTTACACCTTCAGGAAGGACGATAGAATCGATTTCATTTTGAAAAACTTGAAAAATAAATTCATAAGGCTCGCCTTTTTTATTATAGTACCATTGCCCCCCTTCTTCAAAATAAGGGAAACCCCCGACATGCGAAGTAATTATTTGCTGAGCAGGTTTTATTTTTTTATTTTTAACAAAATTAAAAAAAGTTGTTCTCTTTGCTAAAGGACGCAGTAAAGCGGCAAGCTCTTCTTCGTATTTTTTCTTCTGCGCGCCTTGAAGCGGCGGAAAGTTTTTTGCAAATTCCTTCGCTTCTTTCATGCTTTCAATTTCTTCCTGCTCTTGGCGAATCGTATTCTCTATTGCAGACTTTGCAGGTTCGTAACCTAAATCCGCAGCAATCTGATACAATTCCATTGACTTTTTTTTATCTCTGGGATAATAATCTGTACCCCAGCTATAATCACGAGCAACAGCGCAAAGCGCAGGGGGATAATTTGCTTTAACTAATAAGTCGTTTAACGCATTTCCTTCCGGCGAAGTCCATACAGAAATAATAAATTCAGTGCGGAGATCAAATCCGGCTTCAAGATGCCCTAATAAAAACGCTTCCAGTTTCATATCGTAACGAATAAGTTCTCTGCATTTTTTTGCTTCTTTAAAAAGTTCTTCCGCTTTAGCGGCATCTTTTTCTTCCATTGGTTTGTATCCGCGTTTAAGCAGCGCGTCTGCAAAAGCTTTGTGATACTTTTTATTGCCGTGATCTAACCTTGATGCTTTATATAATTCCCAAACTGCATTTTCAAAATCTTTTTTTGCCAATGCTTGCTTTCCGCATTTAAAAGCTTCTTCCGCTTCTTTTAATTTATCTTTTTCTTCACTTGAACTCTGCCCTTGTTCCGGCATGCTGCTCTCCTTGTCATTGTTATACTTATTATTTTCCTTGATAGGATCAGATATTTCTTCGGCACCGAATTCACGCAGCAGCGATGCGAGTTTTTTACAGTTTTCAATTTCTTCTTTAGTAAAATTTTCTTGTATATATTCTATATCCTCGTCAGATAACGCATACTTTGTTTGTATGTTATTTGATTCATAGTCTGCAAGAAACTCAACTATCGCAAGAGGTTTAAAATATTGGTTTTCATCATACGTTTCAACATTGGGATTGGCACCGTTTTCAAGCAAGGCTTTCATAATGCTGTAGTTTCCGTTTGCAGTGCAATGATTGCCCAAAGGCGTGCTTTTATCCCCTGCCGCCTTGTTTATGTCCGCTCCATGTGAGATTAGCCAGCGCAGCATTTTTACAGGGTCTTTCATGGAAAGCCATATTTTATGCGTGGTGATATAATAAATTGGTGTCGGTTTAAAATATCTAAAATAAAAAGGGGAAATATCGTTCAACGGCAAACCTTCTGACGCATAACGTTCCAGCTGTTCATAGTCTTCTTCGCGTGCAAGAACACAGGCAAGAACTACCCAGTCTTCTTTGCTTATAACATCGCGGATTGGCAAATGCTTTTTAGAATAAATTCTTTTGCGTAATTTTAAAAAGTCCTGATAATTATAAAGTTCAGCAAAAGGCATTGAAGGATCGGGAGAAGACTGAGCGGTGTACAGAACTTTCTGTAACAATTCTTCTTTAAAGTGATCCCACTGCGCTTCATCAGTATTTCCAAGCTCTTCTTGAATTTTACTTCTTAAAGCATATAACTCTACAGATGTATCTTTAATTTCAATAGCGGAATTAATATCGGCAAGAGCTGCAGACAGATTACCTTTTTGTTTATATATAGAACTACGCATTTGAAACAGCGTGCATTTATCAATTATATTTAAAGAATTAAAATTTAAACTTTCCGCTTTATTAAAATCACAGAGCGCTTTATCAAAATGTTTGCGTTTAAAATATGTTCGTCCTCTTTCATAATAATCTTTTCCAGGAACATTATTTAACTTTTCAAGTCCCATCTCGTATTTTGATAAAAATTCAAATGTAAAACGATTCTCCGCCAAACATTCCCATGCATATTGATCTTTCATCCAATCCCAATCAGAGCCAAGCTGATTTATAAGCTTCATGCACTCTTTATAATTTTCCAAATTACGGTAGAGTTCCGCTATCATTATTAAACAGTTTCCCCGTTCCCTGTCATCATAATTATTACTGTCTTTTTTCTTTAGAATCTCTTCAAGAGTTTGCCTCATCAAAGGGAGAAGGGCAACACAATTGTCCTTCCAAAGCGGGAAATTCTGATCGGTAAATTCTCCGTTCCCATTACGGACAATCTCGTTTAGATTACGCCACAGGATTTCGCGTATTTGTTTTTCTTCCTGCCAGCCCTTTGCAAGATTTTGTTTTAAAGCTTTGATAATATCGGCGCGATCGGGGTCTTGTATGTCTTTAATATTACCGGCATCGGCGAGTTCTATTTCCTTTTTTGCCCAAATATTATGCAAAAATAAAATCGCCTTGCAATTAGGGCATTTTGCCAAATCCGATGTAAAATGCGGGTGCCCGGTCTTTGCGCCGTCTGAAAAAAGACCGCTGTTACGGACGGTATAACTTCTGTAAGAAGTCTGTTTCATGGGTTTGTTGCAGCAGGGGCAATAATAGATTGTAGGATTCCCGAATAACATAATTACGAATTATATCATAAAAATTCTTCCAAAAAACGAAGAATCATATAGACGAAAAACGCATATATATGGACTTTTGTTGCGTTTTACGAAAAATCGGTTGCATCAATCTTCAGGTATGTTACATTTAGGATAGGAGAGTAAAAATGGAACCTACCTATCACTACTATTTTAATAACAAATTTCGGCCTTTAGCTTCACTTTCCCTGCATGAAATTGCAGGTTTTAGCTGCCCTGCATCTTATGTTTTGCCCATAGAACGACCTGATTCTTATGCCATTTACCTTGTTTATGACGGCAAGGGAATTTATACGGTAAATAATAAAGAGTTTCCTGTTAAAGAAAACGATATTTTTGTAATGTATCCCGATATCCCCGTAAGCTGTGTTTCAGACAGTAAAAAACCTTGGGAACTTCAGGCAGTTAGTTTTGACGGTGTTGATGCGAGACTGCTGATTAACGCCGCAGGCTTTGAACCAAAGAAACCTGTTCGCACCCTTGACCCCCTCTTTGCAGAAAATTTAGTTAAATTGATGGCTGGAATCTATGTATGGAAAGGTCAGGAAATTTACAGCACTGTCCAATCAACAGCGTTGATATATGCCATGCTTGCAGCTTTAGCAAGGACTGCAACTTGGGATCAATCTGCTTCTCCGCCCGGATGGACCGGAACATTGCATTTTCAAAATGCAATAGATTATATATCAAAGAATTATTCAAAACCAATCAGTGTGATCGATATCGCCGAACACGTGAATCTTAGCAGAAGCCGCCTTTACAGAGTATTCATGCAGCAGATTTTTATTTCGCCTCAGCAATATTTAATAGATTACAGAATACGTGAAGCGGTACGCCTTTTAGAAAAAAGACACGGATCGATCAAAGAAATTTCTCTTGCAGTGGGATTTGAAGACCCTCTTTACTTTTCAAGTTTTTTTAAACAAGTAACAGGAAAAAGCCCTAAAAATTATATTAAAGATATTACAGAGGCTGCGGATTCCAGAAAAAATGATTCAAAAACACTTCCGCCGCCGCCGTGAAAAATATTATTTAATCATTGCAGCCCAAATACGCAGCTGCTGTGCCGCCCAGTTTATGATTAAAAGCCGCAAACAATCATAACCATTTAAATCTGTATCAACGACTGCTTCTGAAAGAACGGATTTAATAATACTTTTTTCTCTTGCATCATAATTGCGCAATGATTCTTCCGGTAAATCCAATATCCAGCGGGAAAGTTCGCCGCCGTTATTTTCTTTAACATATTTTAATACAGCTTCATGAAAATTTTTAATGAACGGATTTATCATTGCAGAATTTATTTTAAATTTCTTTTTTCCAAGCGTATTATTGACAAACTCAAGAGTTGCTTCTGCTTCATCATTGGCGAGCGTGGCGGCAAGTGTGTTATCTGCCATGTAACGAACTAAAATTTTATAAAATGTTTTTTGCGTATCTATAATTGTAGAAATTATAAGGACAATCTCGTCCATTAAATACGGCGGAGGATTTTCTGCCCGTAAAATATCCAACAGCACTGTAATTGATTCTGCTTTATGATAAATACCCAAAGCCTCCGCACACATAATTTGCAAGCGCGGATTTTTTGTTTCTAATATAATATTTTCAATTTCACGGCGGAATTCTTCGTCTTTCATTCTTGCAAGCGCGATAATTGATTCGCCTGCAAGCATATAATCATCAGAGACAGCAAGTTCCCTTAACATGGGGATTGCCGTTGTACAATTATTATTGCCGAGTATACGTGCGGAAATATAAGCAGTTGTAAAAGGATTATCAGTTATATCCTTAATTAAAACCTGTTCCGCTTTCTTGTTTAAAGTTTTTAATTTTTCTAAAGCCCTGATAGATTCCATTCTTGTTGCAAGTTTAGGGGATCGAGTTCTGTCAAGCAAACCGTCAACAATAAGATTGGACGGAGTATCATGCATTGCTTCAAGCAGCAGTTCCTCTTCTTTGTGATCCTGCGCTTTATTTAATTTGCCAAGCAAACTAATGGCGCGAAGATCTCTTACAGAGAAAATTACTTCCAATGCATCACGTAACGGAAGAGAATCAAGGGCTTTCATTTTATTTCGCATGGCAAGCGCGATAACCGCAAGAATGATCATTATACCGAATAATATTTTAAAAGAAATAAAAGGAGAAACACCGATTAACATCAGTAAATCAAGCAAAAGCCCAGATAAAAAAGAGCCGACAGCACCTGCAACACCGAAAATAAAAAAATACAATATTCCCATATCAAGCATTTTTTCCGAAGGTATTAGTGCAATAAAATATGTTTGTGCAATTCCTTCAGAACCTAGAAAACCAAAGTTCAGCATGAAGAATAAAAAAACCATAAAAAGAATTGCACCTGTCATATTTTCTACTGCAGAAGACGGCAAGAAAATAATCGGTATTAAACAAATAAGCCCGATGATTACACAAACAAGAAAGAGCGGTTTAGCACCGAGCCTGTCAACAAGAAACTTGACAATTAAACCCGCCATTAAAAAACCAAGACCACCGAAAACCGAATATAAAGAAATTAAACCGTCGTTATGAGCGAACACTTCACGCGCATAAACCACAACGAATGTGCGCGTAACGCCTGACACAAGCACAACAAGAAAGAGAATAAACATAAAATGACGAAGTGAATCCTGTGTCATCGCTTCTTTAAAAATACCTGCAAGATTCATACCCTTGCCTTCTTCTTCGCGCGGAGGCTCAGGCACTTTTTTTATTACATTGCCGCTTATTACGCCTGTTATTACTCCGATACTCAGCAGAATAGAGAAAATAAAAATCGGCGGCTCCATTCCAAGAATCATGGCAATTAAAAAACTGCCGAACATTCCAATCGCGCTGTTTATAATTTGTATTTGTGTCATATAACTGCCCCTGTCAGGACCTGTTGCCAGCTGACTTAGGACAGGGTTATTCCCTATCATTCCGATGCCGCGAAAAAGATGGAAGAGCAGCACTCCGAGCATGATTAAAAGAAGAGCGGTTTTTCTGTAGCCTGCGTAATCCACGAAAGGAGCCGCTACTGCCAATATCATACACAAGGAACGGGCGCTCCAAGTAAAAGCAAAAATACTGATAATCGAAAAACGCCTTGCAAGAACTTTTCCAAGCGGAAGCAAAAACAGCGCGATGTAAAAAGTTGCGCTCATAAGCCCGATATAAGTGGAAGACGCTCCTAAACGCAGAGCAAAAAGAGTGATAATAATCCCTACCAGCAAATTCCATGAGATAGCGTTAAAAACATTAAAATAATTGTAAACATCACGCGCCTTGCTTAAGCGGTAAGGTGATAACTGCGCCATATTATTAATTTATCAATCAGATTAATAAAAAACAAGTGCGCGGCAAAAGCAGTAAAATTATACAATTTAATTTAGTTATAATCATCGCAATATTTTACCCCCAGAACATCAAGCCTTGCAAAATGCTTTTTTAATCGTTTTTTAAAATCAGAAAAATCTCTTAAGTTCTCCGCAGTCCATCCGGCTTCTGCATTTGCTAAAAGACGCGGATACAGCATATAATCGATGTCATCTTCTGTGACAATTGTTTCCGTCCATAAAGCGCTTTCTATTCCTAAAATATCGGTCGCAGGGGATATTTTTGACGGATACCAATCATATGATTTTTCTAAACTGATTAAACCTCTCCATTTAAAACCGATTCTGGTATTCTTATTATATTTTTGATCAAGATACGCAACGGCGGGAGAAAGAATCGTTTTTAATTTTTTGTTTTTAATAAAATAAAAACCGTCTTGAATCAAAAACCAATTTTGAACAACAGCGTCTCCGTCAACAGCGTCTGTACAATCATAAGGTCTCCACCCGATTGTTGTTTTGCCGTATTTTTTTACTATAGGAATTAATCTTTCAAAAAAGTAAGAATATTCTGACAAGGTAGTTACATCAGCTTCATCGCCGCCTATGTGAAAATATTTTGAAGGAGATATTGCGGCGATTTCTTTTATTACATCCTCTAAAAATTTAAAAGTTGCATCTGAATGACACATCAATGTACTTACCCCTACTTTTGTATCTGTTCGCGGCTTTGCAAGTTTGCCGTCGGGATTTAATTCGGGGATCGATGCAAGTGCTGCATTCATGTGACCGGGCATATCAATTTCGGGAATAACTTCGATATATCGTTTTGCGGCATACTCAGCAATTTTAATAAAATCTTCCTGCGTAAAAAAACCGCCGGGATTGGTGCCGTAAGCCGAACCTAAAGAGCCGATTTCTGTTAATGCGGGGCGGGATTTAATCTCTATCCTCCAGCCCTGATCGTCTGTCAGGTGAAGATGCAACTTGTTTATTTTATAAAGAGAAGCATGATCGATCTGACGCATAACAGCCTCTTTATTAAAAAAGTGACGCGCAACATCAAGCATTAAACCTCGGTATTCATAAGCGGGACCGTCAATTATTTTACAGCAAGCGATTTTCCATTTGCGATCTTTAACTAAACTTTTACTTTCGATACTTTCAGAAAATAACTGACGGAGAGTCTGAACTCCTCTGAATAAACCGGCAGGCTCACACGCAGTAATATTGATACATTTCTTATCAATATTTATAATATACGCCTCATCAAGAAAAGATTCTTTTTTATCAATACATAAAATAATATTATTAGAAAGATAATTTGACAGATCAGTTTTATCGATCAATACAATTTCAAAATTAAAACCTGTTGAAGCGCTTAAAATATTTGCAAGATATTCTGCAATATTTTGTTTTACTTCGTTTTGAATTTCGTTATCGTCTGCCGTCACAATTATTTTGCTCTTAGAGACGAGTTTGAACATTCCCATAGTTTTTACATAAAAAATCGGCTTGGGTATTATTGATACTTTTGATTTTATCCGTTTATCAAACAGACGTTTAAAAATGATAAACATACCGCCTCCCATTCCTTTAATATATTACAACATGATAAAAAATAATTAAACCACTTGTTTTTTATATAACTGATTGATAAATTATTAACATGATAAAAGAAGCGATAATGAAAGCGGCAAACAGGGAAGACCTTACCTTTGAATGTGCAGAAGCGGTTATGAACGAAATAATGGAAGGCAAGGCAAGCGAGATTCAAATGGCGGCATATCTTGCCGCAATGTCGGTAAAAGGCGAAACTATCGATGAAATAACCGCATCAGCGACAGGAATGCGCAAGCATTGCCAGAAAATCTTGCATGACATGGACGTACTGGAAATTGTCGGGACGGGAGGGGATCATTCCAACTCGTTTAATATTTCTACAACTTCTGCGCTTGTTATTTCCGCATCGGGAATACCTGTAGCAAAGCACGGCAACCGCGCATCATCGAGCAGGACAGGGTCTGCGGATGTACTCGAAGCGTTAGGTGTCGATATTACAATTAAACCAGAACACAGCCTTTATCTTTTAAAGAACATCAACCTTTGTTTTCTCTTTGCACAAAACTATCATATATCAATGAAGTATGTAGCCCCTGTGCGCCGCGAATTGGGAATACGAACAATTTTTAATATATTAGGTCCTTTGGTAAACCCGGCAGGCGCCAACATGGAGCTGTTAGGTGTATACGAACCTGAATTAATAGAGCCGATGGCAAAAGTATTATGCAACCTCGGCGTAAAAAGAGGCATGGTTGTATACGGACATGATATGTTAGACGAAATCTCGTTAGGTGCAAAAACAACAGTTTGCGAACTGCGCGACGGGTTTATAAAAACATATGATATAGAACCAGAACAATTCGGCTTTGAACGCTGTAAAAGAGAAGACCTTTTAGGCGGCACTCCTTCGGAAAACGCGCAAATTACAAGAAACATACTTGCAGGCGAAAAGGGACCTAAGCGCAATGCGGTATTGTTAAACTCCGCCGCCGCGATACACATTGCAAAACCGGAAATTGATATGAAAGCAGCGATTGCCATTGCGGCAGAAGCGATAGATTCCGGGAAAGCAAATGAGCAGCTTAAAAAGTTTATATCACTTTCGCAGAGGAAGGATTTGGTGTGAGCTTTTATAATCTATTTTTATAATGTCAGAAATATTATGTAAATAACTTACTATTTTCGCCAACATTTTTTGAACGATTGCTTTATCCAATGACGTAAATACAAGAAATTCTTCTGTTTACTTGTTCAAAAACTCCGTACTGACCCACCCAATATCCCCGTTATGCGAAACTTGTGTCCAAGTGCCTGAAACCTCTCCTGTCAATGTTACTTTATCGCCCTGCTGTAACTGCCTGATAACATCGTCATTTGTTGATGGTCCAGAGCGGAAATTTACATTTGCGGTTACTGTAGCAGTTGCGGATTGAGTTGTTTCTGTTTTGTTATCTGAAAGCAAACTGCCGACAAAACCGATAATCTTACTGCCAAAAAAGAGTACTGCAATACTTATTACAATCCAAATAATAAGTATTTTTTTAAACCTCCGCCGCCTTTTTTATATTCCCTTCCAGAGTATCTTTCCCATAGTTTTATCAAACAATCAATTTCTTTTTGTTTATTTTCTTTATGAAAATCATTTTGATAAAAAGGGGCATTATCGTATTCGTATTGTGCGACTCTTATTTTTTCTTCAATACGGGGAAGTATAATTTTTGCATATTCTTCATTTGTTATTGCTCTTCCATTTGCTCTTCCCCATGCTTTATTAATCGCTTCATCAGCGGCTTCATGTGCATTTTTTATTTCTTCATTATTCCAAAAACGGTAATATCCATTCAATAGCTTTCCTAATAGATGAATCGCACTATCTAAATTGTTTTTATGTGCAAGTGCAACAACCCGCATAAATTCACAGCCTTCTAGTGAACGAAGCAGATTGACTCCAACTTTAATAACGCCATTAAATTATTTAAGAGCAAAAACTTTGCTCATTTCTCATTTTTCATTGCTCACTTCCCTTTGTCGCTGTCAGCCCCAAATCCCCCCCAACGGTCAGACCATTACTCTCATTATCTTTAATTCACGAAAAATTCAATTTTTCTATAGACAAAACGCCCATTAATATGGAAATTTATTGTGTCTTTTATCATTTTATGGCTTTTTTGGAGGTTGGAAAGCTACTGGAAAGCGTAGGTTTTAACCAAGTGAAAAGTGAAGAATTAGAAGTGAAAAATATCCCTATCCGAAAACTTAACCTTGTAACATCAATCTAAGCTTTCAAACAAGGTCATTGTTCACTGTTCTTTGTTCTCTTCTCACTTCTAATTGTATTACCCTTCTTTTCATGCTATATTTAATGTATGACCATAACTCAAACAGTCGAAATACCTACTGACCGCCGTATTACCGTTCCTCGTGAAGTTCCGACAGGAACAGTAATTATTACCTTTACTACTCCTCACGATAAAAATAAAGGCGAATTTGAAGATTTACTTTTTGTTTCCAATAGCACATTGGATTTTTGGGATAATGAAGACGACGAGGTTTGGAATAATGTTTGATCAGGGTGAAATCCTGTTAGTTCCTGTACCGTTTTCCGATTTATCTTCTGTTAAGAAAAGACCTGTGTTAGTGTTGTCCAATTATAATCATAATGTATCAAACAGAGATATTATTGTAATTGCAATTACATCAAACCTTACGCAAGAAGGTATTGAAATTACAAATGATAGTTTGATAGACGGTTTTTTACCGAAGAAATCTATTATCAAAGTCGATAAAGTTTATACATTGGAAGTCGGCATAGTCATTAAAAAAATCGGCAAGATTAAAAACGAAGTTTTATTAGAAACATATAATGAGTTTTTAAAATTAATTTCACTTTAAAAAAGTAAACCCCATAGGCATATAAGCAGCACTGTTCATTTCTCACTTCTCATTTGCTCATTAATAAACAGATTCGGGAACAAGCTGATATTCTTTATAAAAAAATGGGGTTAACTTTATCATCAGCAATCAATCTCTTTCTTACCCGGTCCGTACTTCAAGGCAAGCTCCCTATTAACGAAGTTATTTCGGAACCGGCTTATACAGACGCTCTCCTGAATGACGCTGCCGAGGTTGACATAGAGATAAAGAATGGCACAGCTAAAGTTTATACTACTTATTAGTCTGAACATAAACGCCGTTCCAATCTGCGGGGGGCGGATTTTTTCTGTACAGGAGGCAGCGTTCTCTCATGAGTTTTCCGGGTAAATCATTCGCACGGTATTTTATTACAGTGTTAAAATATTTAAGCGCTTCATTCCAATTTTGCTCAAAATAATATTTTAGTCCTATTTCGTAAAACTCATTAATTTTCTTTTCTTTTTTTATAATTTCTTCTTTAAAAGTAATTAATTCGTAAATATTCATTCCTTCACAGCGTCCAAGAAGAGAGACGCGATCCAGCATGCGGAATTCAAAATCTGTTTGGCATTTATTAAATACATTTTCGCTGACAATAATTTCAGTTCCATAAACTTTATTAATTCCTTCAAGCCTGCTTGAAACATTAACCGTATCGCCTACAACTGTATAATTAAGCCTCTCTTTGTAACCCAGATTTCCAACAAGCACACTGCCTGTATGAATACCGATGCGTGTCAGAAACGGAACTTTTCCCAAATTATCCCATTGACTGAAAAGATTACGCAGATTACTTTGTATTTTAAGCGCGGTTAGACAGGCTTTTTGCGCGTGATCTTCCATCGGTAAAGGCGCACCCCAAAAAGCCATGACAGAGTCTCCTATATATTTATCGATTGTTCCTTTGTGTGCCAGAATATTTTTGGAAATACTTTCAAAATATATACAAAGATCCATAATGAGTTTTTCAGGTTCCATTTTTTCTACAATAGATGTGAACTTAGAAATATCACTGAAAAAAACTGTCAGTTCCTGCTGCTTGCCGCCTAAATCGGGTTTGATGTTTTGGTTGATTAATTGAACTACAAGGTCTGCCGGAACATACCGTTTAAAGTTTTTAAATAAACTGCTCTCTTCATGTACAAGAATCCCGTAGATAACAATTATTATCAGAAAAAAAGCGTACGGCGATAACCAAAACAAAGGAAATGCTGCCGCAGTAAGAAGAAGCATATCACGCAAAGTTGCCGCGATAACTGTCAATGTTGTAGCCAGTAATAAAATAACCGCAAGATTTCTTTTAACTATAATTGATATAATCGGGATAATAAGACTGCTAAGCAATATAGGTATAAAATAAAAATTAGTCATTACATTAAATGCAGCGTTTATTGAATACTTATCATTTTGAATAAAAGGATATCCAGCGCATATAATGCTATAAATAATAAGACCTGTAAAAATATATTTTTTTTGCTTAATGAAAAGCCCTGTCGATTCAATAATATACATCAGATAAAAACCAAGAGATAGAAGCTGAAAACTGCGCGTCAACTTTACAAGAACAGTATAGTTTTTTGAATCAAACGCAAAACCGATATTTGAATAAGCAAGAGCGAAAGACAGTGAAAAGAAAGCGAAGATAATATATTTTGGATCTTTGCAGCCTCTGGAAATAAATGAGCCGAAATGATAAAAAGCGACAAGTACGGCAAGAAATTGCGCAGCGATTACAAGATACTTATTAAGCAGGTTTTTTAAAAACACTTTTGCTTCATTGTCTTTATATTCAGCGATAGAAATTTCAGGCAACGAATTGGTTTCAAATTGAGGAAAAACCTCGACAACTATTTTATTTTTCTGCGCGAATTCCAGCGGCACATGCGTTACGGCAGTTTCTCCTGTAGAATAAGCGCCTTCTATTTCCGGTCTAAGCCCTCTTTTACATACAAATATATCATTTACACTGATTACAACAGGCATATCAAAAATATCGATATAAAGAGATAAATTTTTATCCCTGAAATATTCAGGTATTGTAAAATAAGTTTTAAACACATGATAGTTTCCGCCGGTTGTAAACCCTGTTTGTACATTAACAAGCGATTCTCTGTTATATGGTTTAAATACGTCTAACTCAAAATTACTTTTAAGCAGTTTTTCCCTGTCAGCCACAGTACCTGTAAATATTTGGAAATTATCAAGGTATAACCTGTTTGTATCGGAATCGCAGGAAGTAAAAGCAAATATACATATCAAGGGGAAAATAAATAAGAAACCGATTTTTATTTTCATAATGTAATTATAAAGCTTATACGAGATGGAAACAAATAAGCGAAGTAAAAATTTATCCGCAGATTACACTGATTTCGTATAATCTGCGGACTTTTTTTCCTAGTTAAGAAGGATTAATGCGCCGGTTGTGCAGGCGCTTCACTAATATTTACAAAGAAGTTAGCAGATATTCCTCTTACTGTAACAGTTACTCTCTGCTGTCTGCCGACGCGGTTAGGTTCAAAACCGCTTGTTGTAAGCTGTTCAACAGGGATAAGTGTCGATTTTCTCTTAGTCGGATCTGCGCCTGTATAGTTGCCGGAAACCTCGATACCGGTAAGGTCTAATTGCTCACCTGCATGATATTCGGTTTTTGTGGGCGGTTTTAGCAGTTCAAGACTTGAAAGCGCCAAAACTTCAACATTAAAATTAACGGTCTTGCCGTTCTTGGTTATCGTTAAACGTTGAATACCTGAATTATTCTGGTTAAAACCTGAAATATCACTCGCTGTTATGCTAAGCGTTTCATCGGGGATACCATCACCCCATACGCCCCTTACTGAAAGACCGGTAAGATCAAGACGTTCACCTTGCAAATAATCAAGCTTTGTCGGATTCTGGACAATTACAAGACTTGCCATGCTTCGAACATCAATATCGAAGGTTGTTTGTATTCCTTCATATGTAATCTTGATAGTCTGCTTGCCCGGTTGGTCTTTCATAAAGCCTGTAACTTCACAGGAAGTAATCTCGATTTTATGGCTTCCCATTTGATCCCATTCGCCGCGTATCTCAAGACCCGGCCATTTTGGATCCGGTACATCTCCCTCTTTAAAAAGAGCGACCCTGGGCTGGGAAGCGATAGACAATGTACGAAGCGCCATTACCTCTGTTTCAAAAGAGACCTCTTGATTCGTTGAGAAACCGCCTACCCTTACTTTAACTGTTTGAATTCCCGGTGTGTGCTTATTAAAAGTAATATTGTTTTGGTTTACATTGACAACCTTGCGATCTCCATTTTTGTAAATACCCCAGACAGTTATTTCTCTGGGATTGATGTCCTGCCCCTGACGTACTTGTTTGGGACCGGTTACGGTGTCTTGTTCAACTGAAACAAGCTGCATTGAAGCGCAGCCTGTAAACACGGCAATCAGTAACACAGCGATACCGACAGCCCACAACTTTAAATTCTTCATAAAAACTCCTTTTTTATACCGGGTTTAATTCTCACCCTAGTAGATAATAATAATATAACATATATTACACTAAAAACATTATATTGAAAAGAGTTTTTACCGAATTTTCTTAAATTACAACATAGGGGAAAATGTCTGTTTAAGGGAGGGTTTTTGCGCTTTCCTTTACAAAAAATATAACTTATAATTTATTCACAATGAAAACCCCGCCTGCAATACTCGGTAAAATAGCGTCAAGTACCTTGCTTCGTATAGAAAAAGCAAAAGAAACGCTACCTCCCTTTCAAGCGCGAGATCTTGCATTGGATATAGCGGCACAGCAATGCGCGGAGCAAAAACAGCGCGGGGAAACTATTCATCCTTATTCATTTGAAAGAGCGATCGCAAAACCAGGTCTTTCTTTTATTTGCGAGGTGAAAAAAGCCTCGCCGTCAAAGGGTGTAATAGCGCAAGATTTTCCCTACTTGGAAATTGCAAAAGAATACGAGGAAGGGGGCGCCGCGGCGGTTTCCGTTCTTACAGAGCCTGAATTTTTTTTAGGAAGCGATCAATATTTACGCGAGATTTCTTCTGCCGTTAAAATCCCTGCATTAAGAAAAGATTTTATTATCGATCCTTACCAGCTTTACGAAGCGAAAATTTGGGGAGCGAAAGCGGTACTTTTAATTTGCGCTTTGCTTGAAGAAGACGATCTGGAATTGCTGCTTGTAATTGCACAATCACTTGCTCTTGATTGCCTTGTCGAAATCCACAATGAGGCGGAAGCGGAAGAAGCGTTAAAAGCCGGCGCGTGCATCATCGGGATTAACAACCGCGACCTTACAACTTTTAATGTTGATACAGGGCTTACAGAGCGTTTAATTAAAAAAATTCCTTCGCACTCGCAAATACTGACTGTCGCGGAAAGCGGGATTAGCAATACTGATGATATACGCAAATTAAAAGATACAGGCGTTGACGCTGTTTTAATCGGCGAAACTTTGATGCGTTCTTCTGACAAGAAAAAATTATTAAAAGAGTTTATCTCTGCTTAATTTTCACCTGACAATTATTTATTTAAATACTTGCGTAAAATAATTAAAACTTCATTTATGTTCAAAGGTTTCCCAAGATGATCATCCATTCCTGAATCTATGCATTTTTCTATATCTTCGCGGAAAACATTTGCCGTCATTGCAATAATCGGGGTCTTCTGTAATGATTTTTCTTTTTCTATCGATCTTATCTTTCTTGTTGCATCATATCCGTTCATTTTCGGCATTTGTACATCCATAAAGATCATGTCATATTTTGAAGGGGCATTAATAAATTTATTTATTGCATGGATACCGTCTTCGGCGCAATCTATTTGCAGTTTTGTATGCTCAAGAAGAACAAGTACGATCTCGCGGTTTATTTCTACATCATCGACAAGAAGAATTCGCTTCTCTTCAAAATTATCATTTTTATTTGTATCTTCGTTTTTATTTGTATCAGTGTTGCCTTCATGCAAAGTTTTATCTGAACAAATTTCTAATTTAATAATAAATGAAAAAGTAGAGCCTTTATTCAATTCAGAATCAATCCATATTTTTCCTTTCATCATTTCTACTATGCTTCTGGAAATTGCAAGCCCTAAACCTGTACCTCCGAAATTACGGGAGGTGCTTCCTTCCGCCTGTTTAAACGGCAAGAAAATATCCACTTGCTGTTCAGGACTCATGCCAATCCCGGAATCTTTCACGCTTATTTTAATTTCGCAAATATTATTATTTTCGCCTAAATATTCAGTTTCAAAACAAATAGCTCCGTTGTTAGGTGTAAATTTTACTGCGTTGCCCAAAATATTCATGATTACCTGTGAAAGTTTATGATCGTCTCCTATCACTTTTTTCGGAATATTTTTATCGATAATTATTTTAAAATCAATTTTTTTATCTTCTATTTGCTGGCTTATAATGGAAAAAACCCTTTTAAGCATTTGATCAAATTCAAACTCCCGCACCGACAATTCAAATTTATTAATTTCGATTTTTGAAATATCAAGGATATTATTAATTACCGTAAGCAAATGTCTGGAAGCGTCTTCGATTCTGGAAAAACAATAATCTTTTCTGTCGATATTTTCCGCAATTTTTCCAATCGATGTCATTCCGATAATTGCATTCATCGGTGTGCGGATTTCATGGCTCATATTTGCAAGAAACTCGGATTTAGCGCGGTTTGCAGCATCAGCTTTTAATTTTTCGTCCATATAAATTTTATTTTGAAATTTTACAATTATACCGATGGCAGTACCGCAGAAAATTATAGTTGATTCAACATCATAATAATGAATAATTTCAGACTCGTAATTTAAAACACTAAATATACAAAAACCGGAATAATAATTTAATAACATATATCCTATGGTAATTAATAGATATAATGAAATTGTAATCCAAAGAACTTTACCTGATAATAAAAGAAAAACAAGCACAGCGCCGAAAACAAGATAAATAATTGTGCCGCCTTCTATTCCTGCATTTGTAAAAAAAAGGTAAGGAAAAACAATAACCGACATAAAAATAATTAACCATAACGCGCCGCTGTTATATTTATTAGTTTTATTACTTAAAAAAGCGATGACTAAAAGTATTAATAACAGAATAGTAAGAATTATTTGTGACTCGTATATTTTTAACGCATTGAATAAAATAACAGTACCGCAAAAAAAAGCGATAACATTAAAGAGCCTTCCATACGGAGGAATTTTTTCAGAGTAAAAATAATACAATAAAGCATCTTTAATTTTTTTAAACATCAAAACACCTCTTTAAAAATAATTCATTTCTTCTTATATATATAATATACGAAAAATAAAGTAATAAAACCGTAAAAAAAGCAGTATAAAAAAAATATGAAATATGATAATTTTATACTATGCAAATAAAAATCTGCGGTTTATCCCGCGATCAGGACATTGACTTTGTAAACGAAGCAAAGCCCGATTTTATCGGTTTTGTTTTTGCAGAAAGCAAACGTAAAATTTCGCCTGTTTTAGCCCAATATTTGCGCTTTCGGCTGGTAAACAGCATAATTCCAGTGGGAATTTTCGTAAATTCGAAAATCGCAGAAATTACGGAATTATACAGAAACGGCATAATATCCATCGCTCAGCTTCACGGCGATGAAGATGAGAGTTACATCGCAAGCCTTAAAAAAACAAGCGGAAGCAAACCCATCACTGTAATTAAAGTTATTAAAAGCGGGCAATTATCAAAAGAAACGCTGACGGCTAACGCAAACAGCTGCGCAGATTATCTCCTTATTGATTCGGGGGCAGGTTCAGGGAAAACATTTAAATGGGATACTTTAAAATCTTTTAAATTTCCAAAACCTTGGTTTCTTGCAGGAGGCATCGATATTAAAAATTTAGAACAAGCAATGGCGTATAACCCCTTTGCAATAGATATTTCAAGCGGAGCGGAAACAAACGATATAAAAGATCGGGAAAAAATATTACAGTTGGTTACAACTGTAAGACAAGGAAACACAAAATGAACAATGGAACAAACGATGTTTGCAGATTCGGAGATTACGGCGGCAGATACATACCGGAAACATTGATGAACGAAATTATCAATTTAGAAAAAGCGTATAACTTTTATAAAGATGATATTTCATTCAGACAGGAACTTGAAGCGTTATTAAAAAATTACGCGGGAAGACCGTCTCTTTTATATTTTGCAGAAAAAATGACAAGCGACCTAGGAGGGGCAAAAATATATTTAAAACGCGAGGATTTAAATCACACCGGCTCTCATAAAATAAACAACGTATTAGGACAGGCGTTACTCGCAAAAAAAATGGGCAAGACAAGAATAATCGCCGAAACAGGAGCGGGTCAGCATGGTGTCGCTTCCGCCACTGCGGCGGCTCTTTTAGGTTTAGAGTGCGAAATTTTTATGGGAAAGGAAGATACAGAACGACAGGCGTTAAATGTTTACCGCATGGAGCTGTTAGGTGCAAAGGTACACCCTGTAACATCCGGGACTCAAACTCTTAAAGACGCGGTAAACGAAACAATGCGCGAATGGGTAAGCCGCGTTCACGACACCCACTATGTACTGGGCTCTGTGATGGGACCTCATCCATTCCCAACGATAGTGCGCGATTTTCAGGCGGTAATCAGCAAGGAGGCGAGAGAACAGATTCTTTGCGCGGAAGGTAAACTCCCTGCAGCCGTCCTTGCTTGTGTCGGCGGCGGCAGCAATGCGATGGGAATTTTCTATAATTTTATTAATGATAAAGAAGTGCAGCTGATAGGCTGCGAAGCGGCAGGCAAAGGGATCGAAACGGAAAAACACGCCGCTTCTATCGCAAAGGGGCAAGTTGGAATCTTTCACGGAATGAAATCTTATTTTTGCCAAAACGAAGAGGGGCAGATCGCTCCTGTTTATTCGATCTCCGCAGGTTTGGATTATCCCGGCATCGGTCCCGAACATGCGTGGCTGCATGACAGCAAGCGCGCGCAATACGTTCCCGTCACAGATGAGGAAGCGGTTTGCGCGTTTGAGTATCTTTCCCGAACAGAGGGAATTATCTGCGCGATAGAGAGCGCTCATGCGGTTGCACACGTACAAAAAATAGCGCGTAACTTCAATAAAGATGCAAGCATCATCATCTGTCTTTCAGGCAGGGGCGACAAAGATGTTTCTTCAATCGCAAAATACAGAGGTAAAAAGATCAATGAGTAACATAAAAAACGCTTTTAAAAACGGAAAGGCATTTATCGGTTTTGTCACAGGCGGAGACCCAAACATCGAAAAAACAAAAGAATTTATTTTAGAAATGATAAAAGCGGGAGCGGATTTAGTAGAAATCGGTATCCCGTTTTCCGATCCGATTGCAGAAGGACCTGTAATTCAAGAAGCGAATAACCGCGCCCTTGCCGCAGGAACAACAGTGGAAAAATTATTTGTGTTAGTTGCTCAATTACGCAAAGTTACCGATATTCCTTTCGTATTTTTAACGTATGTAAACCCTGTCTTTCATTACGGTTACGATGCGTTTTTTAAAAGATGCAAAGACACAGGGTTAGACGGCATCATAATCCCAGACCTTCCCTTTGAGGAACAAGCGCCTGTGAAAGAAACGGCAAGCAAATACGGTGTCGATTTAATCTCGCTAATCGCTCCGACATCAGAAGAGCGCATAAAAGAAATTGCAAAAAATGCATCAGGATTTATCTATCTTGTCTCTTCGATGGGTGTAACAGGAATCCGCAGTACAATTACTACAGACCTTTCTTCGATAACCGCAGCAATTAAATCTGTAACATCGATCCCTGTTGCCATCGGTTTCGGTATTCACACTCCAACGCAAGCAAAGGAAATGGCGCGTATCGCTGACGGTGTTATTGTAGGGAGCGCGATTGTAAAAATAATCGCGCAGCACGGATCAAATGCAACGGAGCATATTTATCGTTATGTGAAAGAAATGAAAGAGGCGATTTATCTGTAAATAGGAATAACTTCTATAGTTCCTTCTGAAGCCCCCGGGGCAGTTGGAATTTGAATCTCCTGTACTCCTTCTATCGGTGTAATTGTAATTTGCTGAACTGCAACCGTAAAAGGATCGGAAGGTGTTCCGTCTGTACTGATATAAGTTGTTAATCCCGCAGATAATAAAGTAACAGGTTCGTTTGCATTTCTTCTTATATCTATTACGCCTTCTTCTGTTTTATAATTAAAGCCGTCAGTCTCAAAAATTGTTCCGCGTACGGAAGCTGTCGCACCATTGCTATGAACGGTAAAATCTGCTTTTGATCCTGCAGGCGGTTTTACTTCTACCCTGACCCTTCCCGTTTGTAAATTAATATTTACGTTTTCTGAATTTTCCATTCTTTGAATTTCTGCAAGTGTAAGACGGGTCAGCGGACGGATTGTAATAACAGATGAGCCGATTGCGACAACAGCTGTGCTTCGAAAACCTGTCGAAATTATTGTGTTCATCAATACTTCATCTCCGGCAGAAGCTTTAACAAAAGCAGCAGCGCTTGAATGTTTTATTTCTACCTCTCCTGTAAGTTCTCTGATAACTCCGCTTTGGGCAGATAATCCTGCTACAGTTACTAATGTTAAAATAAAAATACAAATCTTTTTCATTCTTTTCTCCTTTAATTTATTTAGATGGAAATTACAGCTTTTAATTCCAAACGCCATAATATTTTTTCATTCGGTGATGCATTCCCCAATGAAGGCAGGAATGCTCCGCCGCCGAGATTAAATTGCAAATCTGAAAACGGTTTATAAATAAACCCTGCGTAAATTTCTGCGCCAAGAAAATATTCTTTTTTATCTGATATTGGGTATCCGGTTACTGTTCCCAAATCGTTTCTGATAAAATAAGACATTGATAAAAATGCCGCTATTTTTTCCATAAAACGTGCCGAATAATTAAGGTTTAGAATGGAAAGCCCGGACATTTTCAGCGACAGAATATTTCCAAAGTAAACGGTGGTTATCGGGACAAAATTTCCGACAGTTTCATCTATTCTTCCTCCTGCAACCCTAGCCGAAAAAGAGAGACTGGAATTTATATTAGCCGGAATCAGCCATGTAAAATTAAAATCTCCGGCAAAAGCAATATTGTTAACGGTATCGGTATCAGATATTGCCTGAGAAAACTGCACGGCGAATCCGGCTTCTATAAAAAATTTGTTTATCGGTAAACCGCCTTTCAAAACCAAATACTGGCTATGATATTGATAATCGGAATCGGATAAATCAAACTGCCCTATAACAGAAACATTCATGCGGAATTTTCTGGCGATAGAAGGATGACTCCAATCAAAAGCGGCAATTAATCTTTTAGGTGCAAAGTATGTGTTTGAAAAATCCGAAAAATCAAGAGGTGTGTTATAAATATTTAAATCTTCCGGAGTCATTGTAATGTTTGCCGTTTCTTTATAAAGCAAACCTGTATAAAATGCACTGATATTAAATCTTCCGATAGAAGTATTAGTATGATATTGAACACCGTCAAAAAGACCTGCGGCGATAAAAGATAAAGGGTCTGCATAATTAATCCTGCCTGCTTTTATACCCCAACTGCCTGAATTATAAGTAAATTCAGTGCGAAGCAATTCCGGTATTATTCTGAAAGTATCTTCATAATCAAGCGCTATTCCGGCTGCCGCATAAAAACTTGCATTATCGCCGATTAAACATGAAAAGCGGGGCCAGAAATCAGTTTTAAAATGAAAATTGTTTTCTTCGTTTACATTACCGAAACTTGTTTTAACACTTGTAACCAAGCCAAAATCATATGCCCAAAGAGAAAAAGATGTTTGTATTGTAAATAAAACTAATAACAGAAAAATAATTTTTAGTTTCATTTTCTACTCCAAAATTGTAATTTCAACGCGTCTGTTAGCAGCTAATCCTTCGGGAGCAGAACTGTCTGCAATTGGGCGGCTGGCTCCGTAACCTTCAATGGTGATATTTTGCATTTTTGCCGCATTCAATGAAACAAGATAATTTGCAACCGCTCTTGCCCTTTCTTCCGAGAGTTTTAAAAGATAATCTTCTGCCCCCAAGTGTGTTGTATGTCCTGTTATGTGCAATTTTATATTGGGGATAGATTTTAAAACTCCTGCAATCTCTCTGATTTTTTCCAATTCGGCTTGAGGAAGTACAGCAGAATCGGCTTCAAACATAATATTTGAAAAAATGATAATTACGCCTTCTTCTGTCGCTTCAACTTTAGTGTCAGTTAAATTCTGTCCCCTGATAATTCTTGATATTTGCGCTGCAAGTGCTCTGCGTTGAGCCATTAACTCTGATTCTTCGCGCTGCTCTCTCCTTCTTGTTTCCATTGCAATTTTCTCATCTTGTCTGGAAAGAATTCTTGTAATATAAAAAAGCAATCTCTCGCCGGAGACAGACATGGTAGGATCGTTTCTGCCTTGAATCACATCAAGATAAAGAAGTTCCCTGTAAGCGTAACGCGGAGCTTTGGTAAGTTTAAAAAACAGCCCGCCTTCGATTTTAAAGGAGTTCATTAAAAGAAGCGATACACGATCCAGTCTTGCGCTGCTGTCTGCATTTGTGTTTTTCGGCAGCCATTTTTGCGTAAGAACATAATTGAATGCTTCTTCGCTGTCAGCAGTTGTCATTATTTCTGCGGCATCAAGAATAAAACGTGCCGCCTGTGCGTAGGTAATTGTATTACTTTGCAGCAGTGTTTCAATTTCCGCCGCTGTCGATTGGCTTTGCGCAAAAACGAAGTTTGCAGTCATGGATATGGGAAGTATAAAAACAAATAAAAAGATTATAATTTGTTTAATTACTTCATACTTTATTTTCATTTCTCTTTTCTCCATTTCTGCTACGGTAAAGGAGGATAATTATCATCCTTTCCCAATGTATTATTTTGAAAGGAAATGTGGTCTATACCATATGCGGCACCTATCTCAGCAGTATTTCTTAAATTTTCTTCTACTTCGTTTTCGTTACCGTAAATGATCCCGCCGGTTTTTATAAATTCACCTGCTATAAATACTCCGCCACCATAATTTACGGCAAAATTACCAGAGATAATTCCATCTTCCATACTGAACTTACCGCGTATATAAACTCCACCTCCTTGACCTACAGGTACGAAATCATTACTTGCAGCCTTGTTACCGGAGATTGTTCCATTTACCATCCTGAATTCACCATAGCCGACATAAACTCCGCCGCCGACATATGCCTCATTATTGTTTATTGATGCGTTTTTATCCATAATGAATGTTCCGCTCTCCGTAGTATCTATATCGCCAACATACACTCCTCCGCCTGCATCATATGCGCGATTCATGTATATTTTACTATCACCCGTCATTTGGAATGTACCTTTATTACCAATTAAAACCCCGCCGCCGTTTCCTTCTGATGCATTATTGTAGTATATTGATGCGTTATTTTCCATATTTAATTGTCCGTATTCCCCCATAACATACACTCCTCCGCCATTTGCTGCCCGATTATTGTATATTGATGAGTCATCCATCATTTTTAAGGTTCCTCCATTTATGAGAACGCCGCCGCCATTCCCGCCGCTGCTTCCTTCTGATACATTATTGTATATTGATGCGTTATTATCCATATTTAATTGTCCGTATTCCCCCATAACATACACTCCTCCGCCATTTGCTGCCAGATTATTGTATATTGATGAGTCATCCATCATATTTAAGGTTCCTCCATTTATGAGAACGCCGCCGCCATTACCAAAACTATAATTTCCTAACACAGAGGTAGAGCCTGACATAATAACTGAACTGTCTTTCTCTATAATAATCACTGCTGTATTGTTGTCATCTCTTCCTACAAGATTGACATTAGTAAGCATTATGCTTTGGTTTTTTACAATACGAAGTATGGGACCTTTATCATTTAATTTTAGAGATTTACCATTGCCATCAATTACAACGGAAATATTGCCGTTATCACCGAATGTTGAACCGTCAGAAGGTGCAATAACGATATTATCGTGAATATTTATAAGATAATTTTTTACACCATCGTCTTCCTTTGCACTCTTTATACTACTGATAGCAACGTCCCACTCTGCTTGATTATTAACCTGAAAGGTTATATAATCTGTTTCTCCGCACTCGCAGGGGATATTTTTACCACATTTCGGACAAACATCACCTGTTTCTCTGCACCCGCAACGATCTTTATCTTTTCCACATACCTGACAAACCTGATACATCGTTATACGATACGTATTATGTCCTGCAATTACCTCTATCGAACTTGATCCTACGGCGTAATACCTGCGTGTTAATCGAGTATCAGGGGTTGTTGCAAATTTATCTTCTATTATTAAATACGCATCTATTATTATTGTGTAAAAACCTACGGGAACGGTAGCGGTTATACTTTCTGCGCCTTTTTCTTTCGGCAGTGTTATTTTTCCGTTATTACCTGTTAAAGAGACTTCATATTCCAAGATTTGATTTTGATCTGAATCTGCGGTGGGCGGCCAGGGTAAGTCAAACACAAAGCGTCCGCTGCTGCCGCTTAAACGGATAGTTATAGTACCTTCGCTTCCGCCTTCCCACGAACTGAAACAGGCAGCAACTATTATAGAAAAAACTGTTATAATTAATATATTCTTTATTTTCATACCGATTACCCCTTGTCTTTACTTCTATTATATTTATTAAATAATTTGTTTAATCTTTTGTAAAGAGCCTTTTGAGAGGGGGTGCGGTCTATGCAGCTATTGTAAAATTACATCACCTTGATAAAAATATCTTTGTTCTATTAAATAAATAGTGTTAGAGAAAGATATGGGATCAAGTGTATTAATATTCATTTTATAACGATAAAGTAATTTAATAAAATTATCTCTATAATTTGTATCCATCCGAAGCTGTCCTTCAAAATCATTGTTCCATGCTCTGAACATTGTTTCAAGAAATGGTAATACAAAATATTCATTTGGCAGCATTGTTTGTAAACATAATTCGATATTTTTCGTTTCTTTTGGTTTATCCAGAAAGAACGGTTTATACTTAAGGAATGAGCGGATATAAAGAGATGTTATTTTATGATAATCAATAAATGATTTATTTGCTTCATTTCTAAAAATTTCATTTTTAAGTTTTTTAACGGTTTTATGATATTCTTTAATAATTCTGCCTGGTTTTTCAATCGTACCTAAATAATCTCTAAATTTTAGAAATCTGCCGCCTATCCGATGTTCTTGTAAGTATTTTAAGAAATCAAAGCATAAATTCTTAATACTCGGTATCCAAGTGTCAGAGCCATATATAATATCATTATCCTGCAAAATGAACCTGCTTTAATATATGAAAATGTAAGTAATTTAAAATAATAACCTATCGAAATCCGATGTTACAGAGCTGGCTGCTCGATCAAAATCAACATGATCGGCAGGAAGAGATTCGTTTTTTAAGCGCATTCCTTCTTCAAAATGCAAAAGCTCGTCTTGAGTTAAAACAGCTTTCGGATCTTTGCCTGTAAAATCGTATTCTTTTTTATTTTTCATTTTTTCCATTGTTCATTCCTTCATAATAGGAAATAGAAACCTTTTAAAATATACTTTATTTATATTAATACGTCAACTTCAAGTTAAGCCTTAAGAGTTCTCCGCATTTTTTGCAGCTTCTACTGCTTTTGAAGCGGCTTCTTTCGCTTTTTTTTCTGCTTCTTTTGCATTTTTTGCAGCTGTTTCAGCTTTTTTTGCCGCTTCTTCCGCTTTTGCAAGATCGTCGGTTTGGGAAGCTTCCATTGCCGCTTTCCATGCTTCTTCTCCGGCTTGAGCAGCTTTTGCTTCTTCATCTTTTGCCGCTTTTGCCGCCGCTATTGCTACGGCTTCTTTTGCCGCTTGTGCAGCAGCATCTGCTTGTTCAGCATATTTAGAAGTTGCCTTAGCCGCTTTTGTAGCCGCATCTGCCGCTTTAGCCGCTTTAGCTGCAGGATTGTCAGCTGCTGCTTCTTTTTCCGTTTCTTGAACCGGTTTACCGTCCGGTGTTATAAAATCTCCCCCTTCCAGAGGATCGGCTTTTTTTGTATCTGTTGCTTTTTCCGCTTCCGCTTTTGCTTTCGCAATTGCTTCCGCTTTTAATTTGGCTTCCATTATAAAGTTTTTGATATTGGTTCTTAGTTTTTCCGCTTCTTCATAAGATGTTTTTGCTGATTCTTCATAAGAGACAGCGTTAAGCACCGCTTTTTCAACTTTTTCAGCTTCGCTTTTTATTACTTCAGAAGTTGATAATTTTGCTTTTTCTCCCGCTTCAGCGGCAGCATCCTTTGCTCTTGCAACTGCATCGCTTGCGCTGTCAAAAGCATTTTTTGTTTGAGTTATATGATCGTTAAACGGATCAGCTTTTATACTTTTCTTCTGATTAAATGCTTCATAAAAAGCCGCTTCAAAATCTTGCGCTGCTTTTAAAGAATCTTTTGCTTTTTGTGCAGATATTTTTGCTGTCTGTTCAAGCGCCAATACAGTAGCGACAATTTTCTTTATCTCTTCTTTCGCCAATCTTTCTTGCTCGGCTTTTTCTGCGGCTTCTCTTTGTTCTTTCGCTAACTTTGCTTTTTCTTCTTTTTCTGCTTGTCTTTTTGCATCAGCCTCGTTTATTTTTNCCCGCCAATCTTCTTTAACAACTGCCATTTCTTCAAGGTTGATAAGAAGACCGACGCTTGTATCATCGCCTTTGCCTTTGGTTGCAAAATTATTTGCAAGATCTTTTAATTGTCCGTTAGTATTTTCAAAGCCGTCATCTGCATAAGCTAAAGATATGGTACGGTAAAGCCTTGTAAGCTGAACTTTATTTTCTTTTTCGTCTGCAGGATAATTGTCGTCTATACCGTCTGTGCAAATATAAATTGCAACAGGCGCTTCTTTTTTTGCATTTAAAGAAAAGTAACTTCGCACTCCGTGAGGACGTTCAAGAATATCGTCATCGCAAATGGAAGTGGTTACATTAAGATAACATTTTTCATCCCAGGGGACAGGTTGTTCGCTTTTGCCGTCTTTGTAAAGAACTGTAAAGCGCCCGTCACCGATATGAAAACCGAACCAGTAATCCGGGGTAATTGCCGCCGCTATTAATGTTGCGCCGTATGCTTTGGAAATACTTGGAACAGATGCTTCATTAATATTCGTCAATAAACCGCTGCCTGAAGATTTTTGTTCTGTAAATATTTGCTGCGCTTCTCTGTATCTGTTTCGGTATTTTTCGCTTTCGACACTTTCAAAATCTTCTTCTGTAAAAAGATTTTTTTCATAATGCCCGCTTACTTCCATGTTCCAAGATTTAACTATAGCTGTAATAAGTTGTTTTCTTAAAATTTCGTTAAATTCTTCTTCGGTAGGCAGTTTGCCGTCTTTAAAAAGTTTTTTTTGCGCTTTTACGAAATCTTTTATTCCATCAAGTGTACATTTAACGGCAAATTTAGATCCCAAATCGCTGCGGAAACAGCTGCTGTCTCCATGCCCGTCTGCAACAACAGTAATGGAGACATCTTTGTCTTCATAAAATGCAGAATCGTCCTGGCAAACAAGCCCCTTTTTTGTGTGACTGATTCCTGTAACTGTTACCGCAAATGATTTATGCATTACCAATCATCCCCGCCGCTGTTGTCCGGAGCTGCCGCCATTTCTTCCTGAATTTCACTAAGGTTAGCGATTAATTCATCTGTCTTTGCCTGATCAGGACTGCCTTGTGTCGGGTCTGCTTTCGCGTTTGTACTTGCAACCTGTGAAGCGCGGACGCTGACAAATTTAATCATTTTTACAAGGGCGGCAGTAGTATGAACCGTCAACACAGTCTCTTTTGTTCCTGTAAATGCTGCAAGAACATCCTGGTCTGCGCTGTCGCCGATGGCGATTGCTACTTTTACTGCGGCTTTAAACCAATTATTTTGTTTTAATACGTCTAAGCCTTTTTTCCAATCATCTGTGGGTTCGCCGTCTGATAACAGGAAGAGCGCGGGTGCAAAAGAGCCTGTCGCTTCTGACATAAAAGCTTTTGTGGAAAGCTTATCGTTCAATGCCTTGCAAGCTGCTCCGAAGTCTGTTACTCCTGCCGCGTCTATGTTGTTCCAATTGAAGTTATCAGCTTCTACAGGACCGTTTTTGGTTATCCATGTTGCACCTGATGAAAACTCAAGAGCGGCGATTTTTATCAGCGCGTCTGCGTTTTCGTTTGATATATCCCTGATTTCCGGGATAACTTCTCTGATTGCTGTGTTTACAGCTCCGATTTTGGCGCCTTCCATACTTCCGGAAGTATCAACGATAAAAAATAATACCATCGTCCTTCTGGGAATCTCAATTGTGTCTGTTAATGCCATTTTTTTCTCCTTAAAGATTTATTTTATTTATATAACTTCGACATTCATTACGCCGAAATTAATTATCATACCTTTTACAAGTTTTACAGTGGCTCCCGGGGCAACCGTGCTCTGGCTGTTTATATTCCATGCTTCCTTAGACATATTTTTAAGCACAAAATCGCTTCCAACCTGAGATACTTCCCCTGTGAGTGTTTCATAATCGTCCGATCCTTTTACCGTATGGCAAGCATAGAGTTTTGTTTTCTGATGGATAGGGACATTGTATCTGGGTGTTTTAAGATACATGGGGAAAACATTTTTCTTGCCGCATTTTGTTTCCGGGCAGGGGTTAGGATCGACAGGGTCTGCAAAATAAATATTTTTACAGGAAGGGCATTGAAAAACTTCGGTTCTCATTCTGATAAAAGTACGAAGCCATTCTTGTTCAAGTACACGTTTATTCGGATCTTTCATTACCTCTTTGCTGAACGCTTTTTTAAACAGATCCTGTACATATTTGGGCAGGAAGGGCCAGCGGACAACTGCTCCCTTGTGTATGCCTTGAACCGGTCTGTTTGAATCATCTGTCGGATCCCAAATAAAAACAGGGTTTTCCCCGTAAATTCTTTTTTCCGCTTTTGCATCCATGCACGGAGGGCAAGCTGATTTTCCTTCCAATGGATGATTGTTTACCCAAAGCAGGAATAAGATTACTGAAAGAGAAAAAGCATCGGTTAGATCGTCCGGTTTTGATCCGCTAACAACAATTTCAGGCGCCATATAACGCGCTTTTCCGGCTATACCGGAGGATTTACCGGACGCAGAAACATTATCGTTATCGCAGATAAGAACATTACCGTTTTGAGGGTTAATAAAAAAGTTACCGTCATTTAAGTCTTGATAATTATAACCTTTTTGGTGCAATGCGCGGAAAGCCGCGGTAATTTGCAAAGAGGCGTTAGCCATTGCGGTAATACTCTTAAAACCTACCCTTCCTATTAGGAATTTTGGAAAATCTTCGTATTCCTGCTGGCGCAAATCCATGATATAACCGAAAGCTTCGCCTTCTTTCTCAGTAATTGCTTCGGGCCAAAGGAATGCGCTTGTCGGTCTTCCTTTTTCAATGTTGTTTTCAAGGTTCTCGTAAAATTTCTTCGGGTTTGCAATTTTCTTGCCCGAATACCATTTAAGCGCTTTCTTTTTTCCGTCGTAATCGACCATGTAAACCGCGCCTTGTCCTCCTTCGCCGAGTTTCTTGCCGACAACAACTTCCTTGAAATCTTTTGTTTTGATTTTCTTTCCTACCGGTAAATCTGCCATTTACATCCTCTCCTATACTTTTTGGATTTATATTTAGTAACCGCCGCCTTTAACATCGATAACATCTACATTTTCTACGGCGCCTGAATTTCCGCACCACGGGCAGGTATAAATCTCTAAATTTCCTTCTTTTCTTATCCCGCCAGAACAACCTACTTTGTCGCAGCCGCACAATACAAAGCCGCCGTTTTTGCAATGAGGACAACCGGGATATTCACTGTCTGCACCGCCTACACTCACTTTGTTAGCTGCAAAACCTTCATTTTTAGCTGTGCTTTCGTCTAATGGAAACGCCCAAGTGCGTACCCATTCCTTTCCGCGCTTTTCCACCCTCATTCCGAAGAGTTTCTTTGTTTTTGAACATTTTCCTAAAACTACCGTTGCTTCTAAAGGTCCTGCCATAAATGCCTCTGCTTCCCAGTTAAAATAACTAGGGACTTTTTAATATACACCGACAATTGTAAAAGTGTCAATGTTGGCTTTATAATACGCCAATATTTTTTGATTTTATCATATAGAGATAATAACGCAACCCTTTTTTTAAAAGACGCAACAATAGTCCATATTAATGAGCGTTTTGTCGATATAAATCTTTAATTTTCCGGATGATAATATAATAGGTATAATAAAAAAGACAGGAGGATTACTATGGGCAAGGTTTTAAAGCCGGATTTTAAAGGTAAAGATTTTAATCAAATGATTAAAGATAACCCTGACAAAGCGGAGTATTATTCATCATTCATAAATGATTATGATTATTCGGATATTGATTTAGAAGGGCTAACACCTGAAGAAATATACCAAAAAGGCAATGACAACAAAGACGGTTTAGGCGATACATTTTGGGCAAGCGATTTATCTAAAAAATATTATCAAGCGGCGGCGGAAAACGGATCCACCGCAGCGATGCTTGCCATTGCTCATTGTTACAGGACAGCCACGTTTCCTTTTTATACAAAAGCGATGTATTGGTATAAAAAAGCCTCAGAAAAAGGCAGCGCTGCGGCAAAATTCTACATCGGCGAAATGTATGAAAAAGGCGAAGGGATAGAGCAGGATTTTAAACAAGCTGTCCATTGGTATGAAGAAGCGGGAAAATGCACGCTTATTGAAGCGGATAATCAAGAAAACAGCAGAGGCATCAACTGGAATAATCGTAGTTTGAATTGTGCCGGCTGCATTTATTACAGGGGTGAAGAAGGCGTACCGCAAGATTGCGCAAAAGCGCTTGAATGTTTCAAAAAAACAACTGAAAGCGATGAGAATGATTATGAACCTTATTTTTATTTAGGTATTGAATATTTAAAAGGCGGCGTAATAGAACAGGATTATGAAAAAGCTTTTTTCTATTTTGAAAAAGCAGAAAAAAAAGGGTTTTATGCGGCATTGGATTGTATTGATTATATGTACGAAACAGGAAAAGTAAAAAACGGCAAATATAAAACAGCATCGGAGTGGTATGTAAATACGGAAACTTACGGTAAAGCCGCAGAACAGTTAGGATATGTTTTTACCAATTTTGATGATTTTGCTTCTGAAATGGATGACTATCATAAACGGATAATATCTGCGTTACCTAAAGAAACATTGTTGAGCAGAGTTTATAATAATTTATGTACAAATGAAGATGTTTATAATAAAGGTGTTTTCTGGTATGAGGCATCGGCGGAAACGTTATACGAAAGAGCTTTTTATCAGCTTATTTTAATTTATAATTACAACATAAGCAACGGATTAGACAAACCGCCGGGTGCGGAAAAAATCGCGTATATAATAAATAAATTTTATCCGCTCTCAGATAATGATAAAAATATTAAATTCACGCAAGATGATTGCAATGAATTATTAAACAGAATGTTGGCTTTTTCAGAAATCGCACGCAGGGAAGGTTTACTTTCTTTTGAAAGTTTAATGGAGGACGAAAAAAATATTTTTATAAAAACAGGCTTTACGCTCGTTTCTAACGGTATTGATTTTGATATTGTAAGAATAATTGTTGAAAATCTTCTTGATATGGGAAAAAGAGAGGGTTATGACCTTACCGCCAGAAAAATTATTTTGCAAGGCATAGTCAGCGTACATCAGGGTGAAAATCCTAATGTTGTAAAATCAAAAATAGATGATATTATAGGCGAAGATATTAATGCATTGAACGAAGAATGGAAAAAGAAACAGAAAGAAATAAAATTTGACAATGCGGATTTATACTATGAAAGAGGTAAAATCTTTTTTTACCGAGATGATTATAATGAGGCAATTTCTGATTTTGAAACCGCATATTCATTATCCGATGATGATTTTGATCGTAAAACATATCATTCATTGCTTGTCAAAGTGTGGGAAATAAAACAAAAAAATCAAACGCCGGAAGAAAGAAGAGAGCTCCATGCAAAAACAGTTGAAAAAATAAAAAGTGAAGCATCTTCAGTAAACATCGGCACGTTTTTTAATTTAAAGACAGCCGGTGAATACACAGAGTTAGCCGCAATTCTTGCTTCTTTTGAAGAATATGATTTAATAGAACGTTTATTAAAAGAAGCATCTGATTCCAATCTGCAAATTTTAAATACACTCACAAGACCGCAGTTCAGATATTGGCAGCCTTCACTTGGCTACTATGTTACCACTAAAGACGTATTGAAAAGAATGAAAGACCCGAAAAAAATGTTAAAGTTCCTTGCAGAAAAAGGCGCGGATGTCAGTTTGGCGGCAGGCGACGGTTCCACCCCTCTTTGGAATCAAACTTGTACTGACTGCGAATCAGAGGAAATTTTAAAAACTTTACTCGAACTTGGCGCAGATCCGAATCAGATCAGTATTAACAATGATACCGAGTGGACTCCTCTTGTTCATTGTTTGCTTCCAACTTCAAGTGAAAATAATCCGCAAGACGAAGAAGCATCAGATGAAGAAAATTTAGATCCGATTGATAATGCTTCGATCAGGAAAGCGGAGCTGCTTTTAGAATACGGCGCGGATGCCAATCTTATAGCTTCGGGTTTACCGGGTTTTTCGCCGCTTGTAATAGCTGTAAATAATTACAAGTTTGCGATGAAGCACATTTCTGATGAAACGTATAAAGACAACATTTCAGGTATTTTAAAATTAATCGAGCTTCTTATAAAAAAAGGCGCAGATATAAATTTCTTAGATTCGTTTAGCAATACGCCTTTGTCAATTGCTCAAAGAGACAATTTGTCTGAAGTTGAAGAAATATTATTGGAACACGGCGCGTTGCTGCCTGACGAGTTGGAAGAACAAGATGACGGCAAACATGACGCTTGGATTTAACGTACAGATAGAAAAATATAAAGAAAATTTCTAAAAAAAATCGCATTAAACTAATCTATATGCTATAATTAAAATAAGCGGATTTTAAGGAGTTTTTTAATGAACGAACCGTTTTATTCAGCGGGTAAGACTTATGCAGACATTACGGGCAAAGATGAAACCTGTATGTTCCTTAAACAGTATAGCTGGAGTGCGGTAAGATCGGCGGTTAATCCTGAAATTTCCGGAGCTGAAAAACTAAAAGCGTACTATATAGATCTGCGCAGAATAGAATATTTAAAGTATAAGAATGTAAATACAATCAATATAGAAGAAATACCGGAAGAATTCCTTATAATGCCCGATAAACTGGACACTTTTCATATGTACTTAACAAGCGTAAATTACATTGAGTCGGGACCTTTTCATCTTAGCGAACTTGCTTTCCGCGCATATAAGCGTTTGTTCTCTTGGGATATGTATGTCCTTATTACTCCCGGCATGCATTTTTCCCATGCACGCGATATCCCTGCAACACGTCAAATTCTTGAAAGATATTACCCTTTTGAAGCGGGAGACACAGGTCCTGCAGGGGGTTTAATTATTCAGGATGCATCCGGCAAATGGATAGAAATTTCTCCTGTCGATGCGGGCTGGTGTACATGGCATGGCGCGGAACGTCTTTGCAAGGAATTTTCACATAACGGTTACAATGACTGGCGGCTTCCTTTGCCGGAAGAACTTAAAAAATATGCTTTTACTCTCCGCAGCCGTCTTGAAAAAAGAGAAAAGGTGCGTCAAACGAATGAAACAACTATACACTGGAGTATTCAGCGGAATAACGATAATGCGATCACAATTGTAACTTCAGAAAACGAAGATAAATATATTCCTCATCATTCATTATCATATATAACAGGAACTTCCGGCGGCGGCTGGAAAAGCACTAACGGCCCTTGGAGAGGGGATGCAAAAGAGTATCCCATAACAGACAGATTCCCTGTCCGTCCTGTCAGGGATTTAAATAATGTAAATAAAAAAGTATAATATAAACAAATAATTAAGGAGTATCTTATGGCAAAAAAGAAAACAGAAAGTTCAACAGCAAAGAAACCTGTTGCAAAAAAAGCGGCTGCAAAACCGGCAGCAAAAAAACCGGCAGTAAAGAAAGCGGCTGCAAAACCGGCGGCTAAAAAACCGGCAGTAAAGAAAGCGGCTGCGAAACCGGCAGCAAAAAAACCGGCAGCAAAGAAAACAGCGGTAAAGAAAGCGACTGCAAAACCGGCTGTAAAAAAACCGGCTGCGAAAACAACAGTAAAGCAACCTGTTGCAAAAAAAACGACAATGATTTCATCAGATGAATATCTGAATGAATATATTTCAGCGCATACAAAATCAGAGTTAGCTTCAACAAGCTCTTCCGTAAAAAAAACAGCAAAAAAAACTGCGTCGGTAGACCTTAAAAACGAAGAACTTGCCGAATTATTCTGGGAAAAGTCAGATATGGAGGGGCTTCTTGAGCTTTGCGAAGAAGTTCTTTCAAAAGAAGAGAGTAAAAATTCTCCGTTATGGCTTGATTGGCAGAATAAAGCTCTTAAAAAACTTGGACGAAAAAAATAGATAATTCTCCCTTAATTTTTTGTTAAAAATTAAGGGATCGTTTGGTTTTTCATAAAAATTGACATATTTTCTCTTTTATAGTATAAATTAATGATATGAATATTCGAATACGGGCAGTCCTCGTAATAGTTATATCTAATTTATTTATAATTCTTTTCAGTGTTTTAGTCGGTATTAATTTCGTACAAAAAAATATTGATATTTCTGTCGAAACAGATTTAACTGCTATGGCAAATATTGCAGATCACCTTATAAGCGTTGAACTTGATAAAATAAAATTCAGAGCAAATAGAATAGCGGAAATCCTTGAAAGCTTTGAAGAGAGCAGATGGCAGCAAGTTTTGGAAAGACAAGCCGCTATCAGCAAAGAATTTATAGGAATGACGATTTTAGATACCGAAGAAAATATAATCGTCTCGGCAGGAGAAGTAGCTGCAAAAGAAGATGTTCTAAAAGATAAATACATCAGAAAAGTTTTTGCTCAGCAAGATATAAACCGGACTTCAGAAATTGATATAAACAATCCTGTTATCGCTATTTCTTCCACTTCGCCTGTTAATAACGGGGTTGTGTTTTATATGGGTGTTCTGTTAACATTTGCACCTAACAAAATACTTGTACTTACTCTTCCCGGCTGGTATTTCAGAGAACGCCTTTCTGATTTTGTTATTTGGGAAACAGGTCATATTTATATGAGCGATGCGGACGGTTATGCGATATCAAACCCGCGCGAACATTGGATAAGAAATCGTTTCAATTATATTGATGTTGCACAGCTCGACAAAGATTTTACAGAATTGGCGCGGACAGTAACGCATATGACAAACGGCGAAACCGGTGTCAGTTATTATACTGTTTATAATATTCCGCGTGTATGTTCATTCAGACCGATTTCCGGATCGGAAGAAGGATGGAGTCTGGGAGTTGTCGCCCCTCTTTCGGAAAGCCCGATCAAAGATACCGATCTTGGGCTTATCGTTGTCGCTATTGTCAGTATTTTTCTAAGCATTATCGCTGCAATAATCGCTTCCAATTTTATCAGAAAACCTTTTGAAAGAATTGCGATTTTAAAAGAAGAAGCCGAAGCAGCCAATAAAGCAAAAAGCGCGTTCTTAAGCACAATGAGCCATGAAATCCGCACACCTATGAATGCAATTTTAGGTATAAGCGAAATTCATCTTCAAAATGATAATATCGATCTTGATGTCAGAGAAGGGCTGGAAAAAATTTATTCATCCGGCGATCTTTTGCTTAGCATTATAAATGATATTTTGGACTTATCTAAAATAGAAGCGAATAAACTTGAACTTTTTGCCGCCAAATACGAAATTGCAAGTATGATCAGCGATGCTTCTCAATTAAATATGATGCGTATCGGCAGTAAACCAATTGCGTTTGAATTAACCATTAACGAAGACATGCCTGCACAAATGATAGGAGATGAACTGCGTATCAAACAAATTTTAAATAACCTGCTCTCCAATGCATTTAAATATACTGCATCAGGTAATGTTAACCTTGTAGTTGATACGCAAGACGGTGTTAATGCAAACGAATTAATTCTGATCCTTACCGTAAAAGATTCAGGACAAGGAATGTCAGAAGCGCAGGTTAATAAACTCTTTGATGAATATTCCCGTTTTAATTTGGAACACAACCGTACAACAGAAGGTACAGGTCTTGGTATGAGTATAACACGCAAACTTGTTCATTTAATGAACGGAGAAATCAGTGTAGAAAGCAAACCGGGCAAAGGATCAACATTTACTGTGCGGCTAACTCAACTTAAATGCGATTCAGAAAAACTCGGCAAAGAAGTGGCTGACAATCTGCGTCAATTCCGCACGCACTCCAGAGCATTTATGAAAAGGGTTCAAATCTCCCGCGAACCTATGCCTTACGGAAGTGTTCTTGTTGTTGACGATGTGGAAGCAAATATTTATGTCGCTACGGGGCTTTTATCTCCTTATAAATTAAATATCAGCTCTGTAAACAGCGGACGCGCCGCTATCGAAAGACTTGAAAACGGCGAAGTATTTGATGTCGTCTTTATGGATCACATGATGCCGGAAATGGACGGCATAGAAGCTACAAAGCGTATCCGCGCTTCAGGGTACAAAGAACCAATTGTCGCTCTTACCGCTAACGCGGTAGCGGGACAAGCAGAAATGTTTTTACAGAACGGTTTTAACGATTTTATTTCCAAACCGATAGACATACGTCAGTTAAATACAATCTTAAATAAATTTATACGCGATAAACAAACTCCGGAAGTTTTGGAAGAAGCGCGCAAACAAAGCGATCTCGCTGCCGCACAAAGCCGAAATAATAATCAACGCATTGTGAGCGAAAATTCTTTAATGATGCGTTTATTAAACTATAATATTACAGGAATTGATGTAGCACAGGGAATACGCCGTTTTGAAAATGATTCGGAATTTTATGTAAGGGTGTTACGTGCATATATAAACAGTGTCCGCTCTGTATATGATATTTTAAAAAATGTAAACGAAGAAACCATTACAAGTTATAAAATAAATGTTCACGGAATAAAAGGGACAAGCTTTGATATATGCGCGGCAAAAATCGGTGAAAGCGCCGCATTACTTGAAAAAGCGGCAAATACAGCCGATTTAGCGTTTATAAAAGAACATAACCCCCCGTTTATAGAAATACTTTGGAAATTAGTTACCGACTTAGAAGAAATGCTCTCTAAAGTTATTGATGAAAACGCCAAGCCAAAAAAAGATAAACCTGATAACGAACTGCTTTCAAAACTTCTTACCGCTTGCATCAATTATGATATGGACGGCGCAGATGAAGCAATGACAGGAATAGAAAAATATCAATATGAAGCGGACGATGGTCTTGCATTTTGGTTACGTGAAAATATTGATATTGTAAACTTTGATGAAGTGGCGGAAAAATTAAAAACAGTTCTTTAATAAGGGGGAACTAATTTATGACAAAACCAGGATATATGTCGGCATCTTCCATTTTAGGAACTCGCAGAAAAATTATTTATGTAGATGATATGAATTACAGCCTTATATCCTTTAAAAAAGCGCTCAGTAAATATTACGAAGTTTACCTGTCAGACTCTTGCGAAAAAATGTATAAAATTATGGAAAAAGTTATACCGGATTTAATTTTATTAGATGTAAATATGCCCGATATCGACGGTTATTCCACCATTAAAAATTTAAAAACAGATCAGCGTTATTCCAATATTCCGGTAATTTTTCTTACTTGCAACAGCGATAAAGACAGCGTAGTAAAAGGTTTAAGTCTTGGCGCTGTTGATTATGTGATTAAACCTTTTAATACAGAAAAACTTGTTGAAAGTATCGAAAATATTTTTAACCCTAAAACAAATGAAGAAAAAAAACCTGTAGTAAAAAACGAAAATAACCCAAGCATACTTGTTGTTGACGATATGACCAGTATGTTAAGAACAATCCACCATTCTTTGCCGGATAAATACAAAGTATTCCTGCTGTCTAAATCTGAAGTTGTTATTGACTTTTTACAAAACAATAAACCCGACATAATTTTGCTGGATTATATAATGCCCGGTATCAGCGGACTTGAACTAATCCCTAAAATAAAAGCATTACCCGGATATGATAAAACCCCGATTATTATGATCTCATCAGAAGGGACATTCAGAAATGTGAATGACGCTATCGCACTTGGAGCGGCAGATTTTATCGTTAAACCTTTTGATCCTAAAGAATTAATTTATAAAATAGAAAAACAAATAAGAATGATGAAATTACAAAGAGAGAGCGAGGAAAACGAGTTTTTACTAAATTAATGTAAACAGAGCTGAGTACAGCGTAAACGGAGTTTGCAATTTCTTTCTATTTCATGTTAAAATATAACCTTGACATGACACAGGGAGTTTTTAATGAATTTTACAAGACAATCATTATATTGCTTGTTTTTTATTTTAGCAGCTTTGACATTTTTTTCTAATTGTAATGATTCTATCAATAAACATCCTAATGATCATAAAGAATATAACTCATACAAAGAAATTCCCGGTGTTACTGCCGATGAAATTGCCGCAATCGAAGAAATAAAAAAACAAAGAGACTCTCTGACCTATGGAATGATCCCCAGCACAGAGGCTTTCTTAAATGCAAACGGAGAAGTAAAAGGATATTCGGCACTGTTATGCGAATGGATGACAAATTTATTCGGAATTACTTTTGTTCCAAAGCATTTTACATGGATGTCTTTGCTGAGCGGGCTTAATAATAAAGAGATAGATTTTACAGGCGATCTTACAGCAAACGATGAGCGCCGCAAAACTTATTTTATGACGGATGCAATTTCTCAGCGTTCAATAAAATACTTTTTTATCCAAAACAAACCTCTTCTGTCAGAAATATCAAAGACACGTCTGCCTGTATATCTTCTTCAGGAAAAAAATACTGTAACTGATAATGTATCGGCTTATGCAAGTGAAACATTTGAACCTATGTATTTTTCAGAATACGATGAAGCTTATTTATTATTAAAATCCGGTAAAGCCGATGTCCTTGTCACAGAAGGAGTTCAAGAAGCGTTTTTTGATACTTACGGCGATATTTCTGTTAGTGACTTTTATCCTCTTAAATACTCTCCTGTTTCTTTATCAACACAAAATTCTAAACTTACACCGTTTATTTCCGTTATGCAAAAAGCGCTGGAAAACGGCAGCATCCATTGTCTTAATGAATTATACGATCAGGGTTATCAGGAATATCTTTCGCATAAAATGCTCTTTCGGCTGGATGAAAAAGAAAAAGAATATATTAAAAAAAATCCCGTTATACCTTTTGCCGCCGAATACGATAATTATCCGATTAGTTTTTATAACCCGCGTCAAAATGAATGGCAGGGAATTTGTTTTGATACACTTAAACAAATCGAAACGCTGACGGGCTTACGGTTTTCTGTTATTAACTCCTCNAATACCGAATTTTCCAAATTGTTTCAGATGCTGGAAGACGGGAAAGCNTATATGATTTCGGAGTTAATAAACACTACAGACAGAACAGGGCGTTTTTTATGGCCCCNNAATTCTTTTTTATCAGAGTGGTCGGTGCTTCTTTCTAAAAATGATTTTCCTAATATAAATGTAAACAGAGTCTATTCAGTAAAAGTAGGATTGACCGAAGGTCATGCACATACAGAATTCTTTTTAAAATGGTTTCCGGATCATATGAATGTCACTATATACGAAAATCATCAGCTCGCTTTGCAAGCTTTGATCGATAACAAAGTGGATATGGTGTTAACCGCTTACAGCAATCTTTTGTATTTAACAAATTATTTAGAACTTCCTGAATTTAAAGCAAACATAATTTTTGATAACAATTTTGAATCTACTTATGGAATTAATAAAGATCATGCTGCTTTATGTTCAATTATTGATAAAGCGCTTGAATTAACCGACACTAAAACAATTTCTGAACAATGGCGGCATAAAACTTATGATTACCGTTTAACACTTGCAAAAACTCAAACACCCTTATTGATAGGATCGATCATCTTATCTATGGTTGTACTCATACTTCTTGCTATTCTTTTTATAAGAAGCCGTCTTGCCGGCAAGGAATTGGAAGGGCTGGTAGAAAAACGCACAGACGAGCTGGCGCTTCAAACAGCAACGCTTACTACGCTTTTTGATTCTATCCCCGATCTTATTTTTACAAAAAATATAGATTTAAATTTTTTACATTGCAATAAAGCGTTTTTAGAACATTTTAACAGAAATATCGATGACATAATCGGGAAAAGCGATACAGAAGGCTTGGGATTATCAGATAATGCGGCGGCGGAGTTTAACGACATTGACCGTAAAGTTATCAACGAGAAACGCACTCTCACTCTTGAAGAACACATACCCTGTTATGACGGAACAAATCCGTATTATGAAACAATTAAAATGCCTCTTATGCTGGACGGCAAAGTAGTCGGAATAATGGGCATTGCGCGTGACATTACAAAACGCAAAGAAACAGAACGCATTATTGCATCAAGATACGAGTACTCAAAAAAATTAAGCGGCGCATTGGCAAAAATTACAAAGTCACCGACAATTTCCGCAGGGATTCTAAAAGACGCGGCAGATTTTATCGCGCAGGAAGGCTGCACCGCTTTAAACGCTCATCGCATCGGTATATGGAAATTTATACCGGAAACAAATGTTCTGGAAAGCGTTTCTTTTTTTGACACATTCACCGGTGAAAATACTATTCAAGAAAATTATGATTTATCAAGCCGTCAGGAATATTTGCTGCTTCTAAAATCAGAACGTGTAATTGTTATGAATAACACAGAGGAATGTAAGCTTGTTTCTACTTCTTCTTTAGACGGTTACGATCATATGTGCGCCGCGCTGGATTCTCCCATTCGTGTAGACGGAAAACTCGCAGGAGTTGTTTGTGTTGAACAATGGAGATGCAAAGAGTATCTGGAAGAACGCGAATGGGTAATTGAAGAGCAAAACTTTGCATCTTCTCTTGCAGACTTAATGGCGCTTGCACTCTCCGGTTCAGAGCGCCGAAATGCACGCGATGCCGCCGAGACCGCAAGCCAGACAAAGTCAACATTCCTTGCAAATATGAGCCATGAAATACGCACGCCTATGAATGCAATCTTGGGCGTAACAGAGCTATTAATTCAGCATGAAACATTGCCTGCAGAAATCGAAGAAGGGCTGGGAAAAATTTACAGCTCTTGCGAACTCCTCTTAGGGATAATCAATGACATACTCGATTTCTCCAAAATAGAAGCGGGTAAATTAGATATTATGCCTACCCAGTATAAAATTGCAAGTTTGATCAACGACTCTGTTCATTTAAATATGATGCGTATAGAAAGCAAACCTATCGAGTTTGAACTGCAAATAGCCTCTGACATTCCTGCAAAATTAGTCGGCGACGAACTGCGAATAAAACAAATTTTAAATAACCTGCTTTCAAACGCTTTCAAATATACTGATGCAGGTAAGGTTACATTATCTGTCAATACAGAACCAATCCCTCTTATTTCGTATTTACCCGATCATTCAATGAGAGGACAGGTGCGATGGTTAGAACTGGACAAAGAAGGGGTAACACTTGTTTTAAGTGTACGCGATACCGGTCATGGAATGACAAAAGATCAATTAGGTAAAATGTTCGAAGAATATTCCCGTTTTAATATACAAAAAAATAATACCGTCGAAGGCACAGGCTTAGGTCTTGCAATTACAAAACGCCTTATCTATCTTATGGGCGGCGATATTCATGTAGAAAGCGAACCTAATTCCGGCTCTTTATTTGTTATCCGTCTGCCGCAAGAAACTGTAGACGAAGAAGTACTGGGCAAAGAAGTGGCGGAAAATTTACGCCGATTCCGCATGACTTATATAACGCAGAAAAAACGCAGGCAATTTGCCCGCGAAATTATGCCGTACGGAAGTGTTTTAATTGTTGACGATGTTGAAACAAATCTGTATGTTGCAGTCGGTCTTATGAAACTTTATAAACTGCAAATTGATACCGCAATGAGCGGGAAAGCGGCAATAGAAAAAATTAAAGACGGTCAAAAATATGATATCATCTTTATGGATCACATGATGCCTGAAATGGACGGCATTGTAGCTACAAAACATATACGCGACTTAGGATACAAAGAACCGATAATCGCATTGACAGCAAACGCGGTTGCAGGTCAGGCGGATATGTTCCTGCAAAATGGTTTTGATGAATTTATTTCCAAACCGATAGATATCCGTCAATTAAATTCCGTATTAAATAAATTAATACGCGACAAACAATCGGACGAAGTATTGGAAGCTGTTCGTCAAACCATGTACGGAAAAAATGCTTATCAGGAAACAGCAGACAGCTCTTTGCAACAGCAAGATTTGCTTTTACAAGAATCTTTTATAAGAGATGCGCGCAAAGCAATCAAATGGTTAGAAGAAAATTTTGACTCTATAACAAATCAAGATATTATAAATAAGGAAGAAACTTTGCGTAATTTTACTATTGTAGTACACGGTATAAAAAGCTCTCTTTGGAATATCGGCGAAACCGCTCTTTCTAATTATGCGTTAAAACTGGAAACAGGCGGACGCGAAAAAGATTTTAAAATGATAACGGAATCCGCTCCCATGTTTTTAAATGATTTGCGTTCACTGCTGGAAAAAATGGAAGCATCGCGCGAAGAAAAGAAAAATTCATTGCCTCAAAAAGACGATAATGCCGCCGATCTGCACAAAATATTTTTGGATGTTGAAAAAATGTGTGCGGATTATGACAGAAAAGGAATATTGAATATTCTTTCTGGAATCAATAATTGTTCAAAAGATACAAGAGCGGTAATCGATAAAATCGCAGAATTTGTAATCCACAGTGATTTTGAAGAAGCGCAAAACGCAGCGGCAGAATATGCCGTATCTTTATCAGAGCACGCCGCTTCTGCTGCGAACACGCATATACCGCAGCAAACCGGAAAACGTTTATTAGAGAAAAAAATCGACGGAATTGATATCGCTAAAAGTCTTGAAGTCTATGAAGGAGACGGGGATACATTTTTAAAAATCCTGCGCTCGTATGTATCCAGCGTCCGTTCAATGTTAAAAGCAATTGAAACATACAGTTCGTCAGAAACGAACGGTTCTGGTTTTGGTATAAAAGAAGAAAAGCTTGTTGATTATAAAATAAGAGTGCATGGCATTAAAGGGACAAGCCTTGATATTAATGCGGAACAGATTGGAAAAAAAGCGGCGCTTCTGGAAAATGCGGCAAAATCAGGAAATTTATCATTTATAAATGAAGAAACTCAGCCATTTTTGGAAATAGCATGGAAACTGATAAATGATCTTGAAAGTATGATTTCTGCAATTGACAAAGAAAACCCCAAGCCTAAAAAGGATAAACCTGACAAAGAAGTGTTGTCAAAACTGCTAACTTCATGTAAGGATTATGATATGGACGGAGCAGATGCGGCTATGGCACAGATAGAGCAATTCCAATACGAAGCAGATGACGGTCTTGTCGACTGGCTCAGAGAAAACATCGACAGAATGAACTTTAAACAGATCGTTGAAAAACTGGCTGCATTAGAAAAATAAGGAGGATAAAATATGGCACAAACAGGATTTGATTCAGACTCCAAATTATCAAAACGAAAAAAAATAATTTATGTTGATGACGTTAATTACAGTTTGATAACAGTTAAAAACAGACTAAGCGATCATTATGAAATCTTTCCCGCAGAATCTGTTGTAAAGATGTATGAATTTCTGGAATTTTTTGTACCGGATTTAATTTTACTTGATGTTAATATGCCGGATATTGACGGATACGAAGCAATTAAAAGTTTAAAAGCGGACGAACGATATACTGATATACCGGTTATTTTCCTGACAGGAAACAGCGACAGGGAAAGCGTCGTTAAAGGTTTAAGTCTTGGAGCGGTAGATTATGTAGTTAAGCCGTTTTCTGAGGCGAAACTCATAGAAAGTATAGATACTCATTTAAGTCCAAAAAAAAGCAAAGATATGCAAAATGAAGAAGACGATGATAATAAACCGAGCGTTTTAATTGTCGACGATGTCAGCAGTATGTTAAGAGCTATGCAATATGCACTCCATGACAGATACAAAGTGTATATTTTATCAAAATCGGAAGATGCCATCGACTTTTTACGCACAAAAAAACCTGATCTAATCCTTTTAGATTATTTAATGCCTGTAATAAACGGATTCGATCTCATTCCAATAATAAGAAATTTACCTGATCATAAAGATACGCCGATAATAATAATAACAACTGAAGGAACGATAGATCATGTAAATGAAGCAATGTCCCTTGGGGCTTCGGATTTTATTGTTAAACCTTTTAAACCGAAAGAACTTAACGATAAAGTTGCAAAGCATATCAGAATATCAAAAGAATTGCAAAAACTAAGGGAAGACAACAAAAACTTATACGGGTAAGAAAATGCAAAAACTGATATTTATTGTAGATGATAATGATGCCAACCTGACACTTGCCGCTTCTTCGCTGGATACTGAATTCCGCGTCCTAACAATGCCTTCGGCAAAAAAAATGTTTGAAGTTATAGAGAAAAAGTTACCGGATTTAATCCTGCTGGACGTAGAAATGCCCGAAATGGACGGCTTCGAAGCGCTTGCCAAATTAAAAGAAAACCCGCAATGGAACGCAATCCCTGTTTTATTCATAACAGGCTATAATGATAAGAATTTAAAGTCCGATGCAATAAAAGCAGGCGCTCTGGATGTTTTTAATAAGCCCATTATTTCAACAGCATTATTGGAATGTGTAAAGAAATATCTCCCGTAAAAATCCGCTTTTTAAAATTATTTTAAACACTCTATTTCATAGCAGCCGCTTTGGCATCAACGGAATTGAGAATCTGCTGCAGCCTTTCTTTTTCGATCAAATCAATCAGGCGTGCTTCTGTGTATCGTTTCGCTTCTTCCGTGTAATTACCGACGGTCATGCAAATTCCTTTTCCCGCTTTTACTTCTTTAAGATGCGAACCAAAGTCTCTTACTACAAGTTCCCCTATCGATCCTTGAGTTCTTATAAAACGGAACATTATTACATCCTGCCATTTGAAAGTATCAACTTCTGCAAGTATGTCTGCCCAATCGTTTTTTGTAACGGATATATTTGTAATTTTAACTTTTGCTTTCGGGTAATAGGTCATTACAATTTTACGGCATAGCGCGATAAAGTCTGCGGAAGATGCCATCAAAAATATTTGCAGATTCCGGTTTGCGTTTAATTCAATGTATTTGCCTAATAAAATATTAACATCTTTATAAGAAGGGTTTTCCGCTTGTATCTGTTTTAAATATGGAATCGCTCTGCCTATTTCATTCATTTTAATCAGCGTCGTTGAAAGCTTGTATCGGAGTTCTGCAAGTATATCTACCTTAATATTCTGATGTCTTAACCCGATTTCAAAATCTTGAATCGCAGCTTCATATTGCCTTGTATCTAAATGGATCGTTCCTGCAATAAGGCATGAATTTGGTCCCATTACAGGGTCGGCACGCAGATGGTTAAATACACGTAACGCTTGTTCAATTTGATTTGCTTCATGATAACATTCGGCAAGCGTGTAAAGAGATTCCTTGTCATCCGGTGCAAGGTCTATCGCTTTGCGGATAAAGTTCATCGCTTCTTTTGGTTTTTTCAATCTAAAAAGAGAATGACCTAAGCAGCGTAAAACCGCTGGGTTATCCGGCTGCTGGATACGCGCTTGCTGTAAAAGCTGAACAGCTTTCTCATAATTTTTTCTGTCAAACTCAAGAAGCCCTAACTCGAAGTTTACTTCAAAATTATCCTGCCTGACCGATCTTGCAACGGCGAAAGCTTTATAAGCTTGATCCAGCATATTGAGCTTGCGTGCCGAAATTCCGCAGCGTAAAAAAACCTCAAATTTATCAATACCTTGAATAGAGGTTGTAGATACAATATCTGATAGTGTTTCATAAGCTTTCAAAGCCTTATCCCAGTTTTGTTCATCAAACTGCGCACTTGCTAAAGTGAAAAGTGCTTCAGGATCATTTGGATTCTGGGCAAGACGTTTGTTAGCTTCTCTTATTGCGGCTTCACGATCTTTGGAAAGTTTAGCTGCACTTAAACCCATTCCCTTTGCGCGGTTCATTATAAATAAAAAAACTGAGACTATTAAAATAAGGGCGACTACACCAATTACTATAGATAACATATCTTCTATTATCGGATATTTTTCTGATTTTTTATACTGGTTTTGCCGAGAATTTAACTAAGTGTTCTAAATTTTACCTTTTTGTTACCTGATTTGGTATTGACAGAAGGTATTTACGGCGCATAAACTTAAATATAGGCTGTGTTTTTTTAAAAACTGACTGTAAAAAGTCAATTCAGCCGTAAAAGGAGCGAATCCAATGGCATCAGAAATAGGTATTAAGATCGCCAACGGTGAATTCTACCCCATCATGGAGGAGAATTCTTCAATCAGAAAGAGATTGATACTTACCACTGTTCATGATAATCAGCCAAGTGTTCAAATTGACCTATACAGAAGCACATCGGGTACTATAAAAGACGCTCAGTATATCGGCAGCCTTGTTGTTGAAAATATCCAACCTAAACCCAAAAATGACCCCTCTATCGAGATGGTAATTTCCTCAAACTCCGAAGGAGAGATAATCGCAGACGCTATCGACCTTGATACAGCAGGCGGTGAACATTATGTATTGACTGTTTCACTTAAATCACTCGATGAAACTTCCCGCGATATTGAGCTCCCGGACTTTGAACTTGAATCAAATGAAGAGCCCCCTTCCGGTCTTTATAACGCAGCTGACAAAATCAGGAAAAAACAATCAAAACGTGTCCCGGCATGGATATTTGTCATTATCGGTTTGATTCTTATACTCGGTCTTCTTGCAGCTTGGATTTTCTTCTTTGGAGGAATGGATATAATCCGCTCCTTTATAAACAAACACGCTGTTGTGCGGACAGAAATTCAAGAACCTGTCAGGGAACCTGAGCTTGTTAGACAACCCGATCCCGAGCCTGTCAGGCAGCCTGAGCCTGTTAGACAACCCGATCCTGAGCCTGTCAGGCAGCCGGAAACCGCTCAGCCTGCAAGACCAACAGAAACAGTTCCTGTTATTCAAGCGCCTGTTTCCCCGCCGCCTGCATCCAGGCAACAACCTGCTGCAAGACGGAACGAGCCGCCTGTCGCTTCTTATAATGTGCCTGCAGTTATTCCAAGAGAAGGTGTTAATTACAGAATCCGATGGGGCGATACTTTATGGGATATTGCGCAAGCATTTTACCGCGATCCATGGCAGTTTCCGAGAATCGCACAGCATAATAACATCAGAAACCCGAATTATATTATTTCGGGGCGAATAATCCGTATACCGCCAAGAAACTAACTTGCAAAACTGCATAAATAAACAGCGAATAAAAATAATTAGCTGTTTTTTGTTAATCTGTTCTTTCACTGCAATCAGCTGCGTATCGCCTCATATTAATTCACAGACTGATTTTTATCTTGGCTTATTAGATTCGGACAGTAATTCAAAAATTACTCATTTTGAAAAAGCGTTATCTTGCTCCAATGAATATGTAAGAAAAGCGGCGGCTGAAGAACTCGCACTTTTAATGTCACAGGGAAACGAATTATCTTCTGCTTCTTTATCTCGTGTTCGTCAGGAATTAACAAGTAAAGAAGATGAACAAAGTGTTTGGCAGGCTGTTTTTAAAGTTTTAACAAATAATAAAAAAGAGACATCATCGCTTAAACAGCGCGTTTTATTATTTCTTTTTGATTTTAATCAAACTGCACAAACAGAATCTGCAAGATTTTTTAATAATGCAAGACAATTCTTGTTACAAGAATGTGAAAAACAGAATGTAATTTTTTCGGAAAGCGAGACTGCCGCTATCGAAGGGAGATATTGCGCATCACGTTCAAAGTACAATGAAGCGCTTGTTTTTTTCCGTACTTTTCAGGAAGACGGCAAGTGGCCTTCGCAAATACCGCCTCTTTTTCTTGAATATCCCAATTTAATAAACGATCTGGGAAGAACTTTTCAATATACACAAACAGGTGACGAAGGATTAGTTCTTTTTTCTGAATGGGAAAAAAATCTGTTAGGTGAAAATGATGATCTGCGGTACAGATTAATTTTTTACATGGCTCGGATTACAAGCCGAATGGGGCAATATCCGCAGGCGGTTTTACTTTACGAAAAAGCGTATCCTTTAACTGCTTCTAATATTCAAAAAGACGCATGTGTTTGGTACATACTGGACTTATCAATGGGATCGGCAAATTCATTTGTTAATTATTTGGAAAAATATATTAATAATCTTTACAGCAGCAGTTCTATAAATAATCTTTTAGAAAGGCTTTTGCAAAGACTGGTCTCTGCGAATGACTGGAGAAATGTTATACGCACATTTAATTTAATAAAAGATAAGGGTGATGATGAAGCAAAAGCGGCATTTGCATGGATAATTGTCCGTACGATAGAAGAAGGTTATCTTTCTGCTGAAAATAAACGTCTTGCAGCATCAGCTATTCATACACAAACGGAATTTGAAGAAACTGCGGATAAACTAATTTATACGCGCATTGCATATAATACAAGCTCAAAAATCGGTATTCCGTCGCTTTATTACCGCTCGCTCAGCGCGGCAGCTCTTGAAATGCCGCTTGTTGATAACTACGTTTCTAAAGAACCATACGCCTCCGAAAAGCCGTACGTCTCCGAAGAGCCGAACAATTTTTCTACAGCAGAAAAAAATAAAAACGAGCGGCAAACTTCCGATGCATTACAATTTATTTTAGATTTTTTCAATAACGATGCGGCAAGTTATGCGCCGCCCTATGTAAGAGCGCTGGAAAGCAAATTGTCGCCGGATGAATTGCGTGCTGTAGCACAGGCTTTTTATAACGAAGAAATGTATCCGCAGGCATTGCGGCTTGTATCCCTTTACATTAACAAAGACGGCTATAAAAGAGAAAGGCGCGATTTTGAATTATTGTTCCCGCGTCCGTTTCTGGAATTGACAGAAAAATATGCAAAGGAATTCGATATCGCGCCTGCCCTTCTTTTCGCTCTAATCCGCACAGAGAGCGCGTTTCAACACGATGTAATATCGCACGCAGGAGCGGTCGGTTTAACTCAGCTTATGAAAGAAACAGCAGAAGAAATGGCAGCCCTTATCCGCCGTTCAGGCGGACCGGATTATACCTACGGTGAACTTGACCGCAAAAACCCGGAATTAAACATCCACATCGGTGCATATTACATAAATTATTTAATGAAGCGCTTTAATAATGACACAATTCTTTCGCTAATGTCGTATAACGGCGGCATGACACGCATACGCCGCCTGCGTGCGGCAAACAACCTGCCTGTTGATCTTTTTATGCATACAGTTTCAATTTTAGAAACAAGGGATTACGGAAAAAGAGTAACAGGTATAGCGGCTATTTATCAAGAGCTGTATTATTAATTTGAACGCCGCTCGTCAGAAGCGCAAGTGAACTTTCCAGTTGTTCTCTGGGAGTTCCTTTACTGCTTTTTTTTGTAATTGTTTTTGCGGCAGCAATAAAAACGGGAAGATTTCTGCCTGTACGGTCATAAAGATCATTGTAAAAATTATCGTCTGTATGATAAAGCCGAAAAAGTTCCAGATACGCATTGTTAATCGGCAATTGATTAAAGCCGCGATAATTTTCATTTGAAAAAAGGTTTTCGTATTCATTATTAAAACGCAATTTTGCATCATTAATAATTTGTTCTTTTCTAATCAATTTTTCTTCCCGATCAGAATCGCCTGAATAAAGCGTTTCCAATTCTGCAATTAATTCCTGAATAAAAGCAACGTAATTATTACTGTTTTGTTCAGACTTAAGCATTTCGTTATATTCATCAGAATCCAATCCGTATCTTTTTTCCATAAACAAAAGCGCGCCTTCGCTCCCGATAAATTGCGCCAGCTCTTCGTTAAATTTAACCTGTCCTTTAATAAACACAGTGGAATGAACAAGCTCATGAATGATAAGGTCTGCAAGCCTTGAAGGAGAGTATTCCCGCATATATGAAAATAACGGGTCTTTAAACCAGCCAAGCGAACTGAAAGCATCAACACCTCTTATCCAAACATCAAGGTCTTTTTTTTCCAATTTTGCTCTTTCTTTTTGTGCATCTTTAATATTAAAAAAACCTTTGTAAGGCATCCTGCCGACAACAGGATAATTCCACTCATAACGCCTAAAGGAATCTTTTGCTGAGGCGGAAACCACAGAAGCCAGATAATTCCGATCAATGCGGACAAAACTTGTATAATTCTTGCTGTTGGTAAGCCCTAACTCTTCCATCGCGAAAGTACGGATTTCTGCAACAAGGCGTATAAAATCTTCGTCATCGGATTTTTCAAGGGGGATAGCTTTGCTTAAATACCCCAGATATGTCACACCTTGTTTTACCGTATAACAACCGGTCAAAAATAAACACACAACAAGGACGAAAACTACAAGGCTTAAGGGAAGAATTGAGTTATTCATATACATTCTTTATCAAAAAACAGCAAATATATCTAGTTATCCGGTAAAAATTAATAAAAAATACCGATATAAGCTTGAAATTTATTAATTATTATTCTATTATTCTACTTCAGCGTGAATAATGAAGGAAATTTTCATTGAAAATTTGAAAAAAAGAAAAAATTTTATTAAAATTTAGATATATTATCGCTATACCCCGCAGAGAGCGGGCGGATTTAATGGAGGAATTAATGTCAAGACCGGTAACCTTATTTTCAGGACAGTGGGCAGATATGCCTTTCGAAAAATTGTGTGAAAAAGCAAAATCCTATGGATATGATGGAATTGAACTTGCAGTGTGCGGCGATCATCTGGATTTAAAAATGGCGGCAACCGATACATCATATGCGGAAGAAAGGAAGAATATTTTAAAAAATTACGGTCTTAAATTATGGGCTATCGGAACTCATATAATAGGACAATGCATAGGCGTAAATACAGACAGTTACGATCCGCGCATGGACGCTTTTGCCCCTTCCCTTGCCGGCAAACCTGAGGAAATCCGCAAATGGGCTGTTCAGCAAATGAAATATGCCGCAGTTGCAGCAAAGAACCTTGGTGTAAAAATTGTAACAGGTTTAATGGGCAGCCCGATATGGGGTTATTGGTATAGTTTCCCCCAAACCTCAGAGCAATTAATCGACGACAATTATAAAAAAACCATTGCTCTTTGGTCTCCCATTTTTGATGATTTTGACAAGAACGGGATAAAGTTCGCATTAGAAGTCCAGCCTTCCGGAATTGCCTTTGACTTTTATTCGGCAGAACGCCTTTTAAAAGAATTTAAAAACCGAAAAACAATCGGTTTTAATTTAGACCCTTCGCATTTAATTTGGCAAGGTGTAAACCCTAACATCTTTATCAGGGAATTTACATCAAAAATTTTTCATGTTCACATGAAAGATACTGCGGTAACTTTAGACGGTAAATCGGGAATACTCGGATCATTCCTTGCCTTCGGCGATGTAAGACGCGGCTGGAACTTCCGTTCGCTTGGTCACGGCGATGTTGACTTTGAAAACCTTATCCGCGAATTAAACTCAATCAATTACAAAGGACCTCTTTCTGTTGATTGGGCGGATGCAGGCATGAACAGGGAAATCGGTGCAAAAGAATCCTGCGAGTTTGTAAAGAACATAAATTTCTCGCCGACTGATGTTGATTCAGAATAAAAAATAATTTTATTTGTCAGATAAAAAGCAAGGTTGATTGGCGGGCGATTAACTCAGCGGCGAGAGTACTACCTTCACACGGTAGGAGTCACTGGTTCAAGTCCAGTATCGCCCACCAATTGACTTTGTTAATTAACCTTGTAAGTCTACTAACGATGATGTATTTGTTCCGAAAGAAGAACGTTTTGTGCTTGAAACATAGGGGTTGTTTCTTAAGCTTGTAATTTCTGTGCGCAGTTCTACCATGCGTTTAGAGAGCAATTCTTTATTTTTTGTTGAGCGGACAACAGCTTCATTTTTTAATTTTTCAAGCGATTCTTTTAAACTCGGCACTTCGTCTGATGAGTTATTGTCTGTCAGCGGGATTCTTTGATTTGAAAGCGAATAGTACATTTCTTCTAAAGGATCAATAACTTTTTGAATCGAGAAAATATCTGCTACTATTTTTTCTTCTATTTCTACATAGGCTAAAAGATCGTCGGCACTGCCCGATTCGATTACGCCTTGCTGTTTATCAAGTAAATCAAGATAAGAACGGAATCTGTCTCTTTGCTGGGTAAGCAAAGTTTTAAAGCGTTTTATAACCGCTACTCTTTGAGCAAGTTCGGTTGAATCAATTTCATTTCCTGTAGTTTTTCCTGACATTTCTTTTACTAAAGCCGGCATATACCCTCCCTTAACCTGCTATATTAATTCCTATAGCTTCACGGTTCGGCTGCTCCACAGCGTTTTGACTTATTGAATCCCATGTATTCCTTAATTCAGAAATTAATTGTTTTACTGTTATCATTTTGTCTTTATCCTGGGCGATACTCGCTTCCAAAAGTTCCCTGTTAAACCATGTATAAAGCGAAAAAAGCTGTTTTGCAATTTCGCCGCCCTGTTCAAAATCTAAAGAGATCATCAATTCAGTAATGATTTCTTCAGTTTTCATAATCGCTTTGCTTATTAATTCGATTCTTCCGGGATCTTTCTTTTCTTTATCTGCTTCAAGCAATTCAATAGCTTTTGTCAGCTGCTTTACAGCTTCATCATAAAGCATGACGACAAGCTGAGCCGGACCTGCTGTTTTAATTTTTGTTTCTTTATATGATAACGATGCATCTTTATATGCCAAAATAAACCTCTCCATTCATTATCGGTAAATTAATAATTAACTTTACTATATATTATCAGGTTTTCAGCACTTTTTTATCCCGATAAAATCAGGTAAGAAGCCCTGCAATTGCCGGAAACGAAATAAAATTACCTATAGCTCCGCCCAAAGAGGACAGGAAAAACACCAATAACGCCTTTGTAATCCTGTTACGGTAAACTCCTTTTAGGCTGACAGCATCTTCCGTTATATTTTGAACATCAGAAACACGCGGTTTGCGGAAAGCTATCTGAACAAGCCCTGAAAATAAGCCTACACCGATAAGGGGGTTAAGTGTCGCTATCGGAGCGCCAAGAAATGAAACTAATATAGCAAGAGGGTGTGCAAGAGCGGCAAGAGAGCCGACAGCGGCAAGAGAGCCGTTCCACAATACCCATCTAAGAATCATATTTAAACCGACATCTGTCCCCTTCCCGATAAAGCCGGCAGCGATAAGGGCGATAATTGCCGCAGGGATAATAAAACCTGCCGCTTTAGAAAGAAATTTCTTAGGAGGGATTGTTTCCAATTCGCTGACATCAACTTCACTTTGCTGTTCAATGGAATCGAAATTTTTAAGATGATTGATTATCCCCTGCATATGACCTGCACCGATGACAACTGCCGCTTTAACAGGAATACCTTGCCCGCTGTTAGTAGATGACCATATTTTTGATGCAAGATAAAGGTCTCTTTCATCGATTAAAACTTCTTTAACAGCCGGTAAATAGTCGGCGAGTTCACTCATCATTCCGTCCAGTTCGTTTTTGTTTTTTAAATCTTCTATTTCTTTTTCACTTAGTTTTTCATTTGAAAAGGCGGAAGCCAAGAGCGAGGCAAGCAATTTCATTTTGCTCCACAAACCGCATTTTGCCCATGCGCGCCTGAGTGTTGTATTAACTTCGCGATCACAAAAACAAAAAGGGATGCCCATCTCCTGCGCAACTTCAATCGCTGTTTTCATTTCTTCGCCGGGCTTTACACCTAACGGGGTTCCAAGCCGTCTTTGAAAACCGGCAAGCACAAGGTTCGCAATTAATAAAAAACCTTTTCCTTCTTTAAAAACTTTTGTTAAATCAAGTTTAGTCCATGTATCATTTTGTGTTATTGATTTATAACGCGCTTGATCGAGTTCTACGCAAACAATATCAGGTTTTTCTTCGCGGATAATGTTTCTTACATCTTCTATGCTTTCTTTTGAAATATGCGCTGTCCCTATCAATTTAATTTCTCTGTTCTTAAGATTGATTGTTGTAATATTATCGCTCACTGCCCGCTCCTTAAATTAATACCGCGTTCTGTTAATATCATTTCATTTAAACGCCATTCTAAAGTTCCTGCTGCATCAATTTCCTGCACCATCATATAATACCTGTCCGCCAATGTTCTGCTTCCTCTAATATCATAATAAGAAGCAAGAAAAAAAAGCATCTGCGACTTATTGTACATATTTCTTTCGTTCTCTATTTTTACGGCAACATTTTCATCGCCTCGTAAATCATGGTATAGTCTTAACATTGCCTGTTCAATGGAATTTGAAGGAGCGGTGCGTAAAACCTGCGCTAAGAATTGACGCGGGTCTGTCTGCCTTCCTGCACGCATCCAATTTACAGCGGCTAATAGCGCGTAACTGTATTCTCTTGGAGCTTGTTTGTATGCTTCAAGAAAAGCATCTCTTGCGGACGCCCATTGTTTATTTCTCATTCTTAAAACACCGAGCGCTTCAAATGCAAAATAATAATCCGGTTTAAGTCTTGCAAGAATTGTATAATCCCTTTCTGCGCCTGCATAGTCGCCTAACTCATCCTTAATTGCGGCACTGTAAACATAAGCCATAAAAATACCGGGTTCTGCTGCAACAGCGCGGTTAAATTTTTCAAGAGCGTCTTCTTTACGGTTTATTTCCATTAAGAGCTGACCGTAATCTACAAGTATCCAATAATTATCGGGTTCCAGTTTAAGCGCTTCGTTGAAATCTTCGTTAGCATCAGCATATAAACCAGCTCCTTTATAAAGCCTTGCTCTTTCTTGAAAAGGTCTTGCCCAATCCGGGTACAAAACTATGGCGCGGTTTAAAAGCCTTTCTGCGTTTCTGGATTCCCTGTTATAACGATAGACAGATGCGCGTCCCACCAATGCTTCTCCGTTTTCCGGGTCGGCAGTTAAAGCTCTGTCAAAATAACTTGCNGCTACTCTAAGATTCTGGTTTCGTAAATTAATATTGGCTAAATCATTAAGCGCTCTTGTATGCTTCTCGTTGACGGNAATAACCCTCTCAAGAAATTGCCTTCTTTCGCGGTCTTTGTTTTCAATNGCTGCAGCATCAGCAAGTATCATTAATGCATCGGTATTGCCGCTTTCTGACGCTAAGACAGCATTCGCTATCCGTTTTGCATCAGCTGTTCTGCCTGTGGTATTTAAAACTGAAGCATGCATGATCTTGATTTCCGTGTTTTCTGCATATTCAGGAGGAAGGCTGCTGAATAACTCTAAAGCCGATGAAAATTCCCTGCGCGATAAATGCTGTGATATTTGAGTTAAAATCGCCTCTAAACCGCTTTCTTGACAAAAAACTTCAGCAGAAACCCCTAAAATAATCAATAAAAATAATACTCTAAAACGTGAAAACATTACTTATATACGCCCTTCCAATAGATTTCATATTAATGTTAGTATATAGTATACAATTATTATCAAACAAACAAGTTACATCAAACTTCTTTGTTTGCTTATGAGGTTGAATAAGTAATGAGAAAGACTTTAGCGTCACGTATAATCGGTCTTACCGCCATTTACTGCATTGTTTTTTGTTCTGTAGTAATTTTACAATTTTCCAGCAAGGGAAATTTTTCTTTAAACAAAGGTTCAATCAACATTAAAGGACGATATCTGGAAGCAAATAACCGTAATAATGACATTATACCGATAGAAGGCGGTGTAAAGCTTTTTTACGGCGGATTGGAATTTAATTTAAGAGAAGAAAGGGGAAAAGGCTTAACTCTAACCGGTACAAACGATGACTCCTTATCAGTAAATCCTGAATTTATGATGTTTGCACAAACAGAGTTTGCTGATTCTGTATCTGTGCGCTTTGTACTGCCGGGAGGAACATCAATTACTTTTAGCTCTTTTGATTCAGAAAGAGGGCATGAAATGCAAATCAACACAGAATTTGCAGATAACGTATCAAAAATAATTATTCCGATAAAACCGCGCCGCTCTTCGTTAGTCAGAGATCATGAGCAGGTAGGGATTATGTTCAGCGGCAACCGCTATTTTTTTAACAATCCTAATTTAGAAATAGAAGAAGGAAAAATTGTTTTATCTAAAGAAGTTTCTTTTATTTCATACCGTGCCAGAAGCAAACAGACCGCATTTGATCCTTCTAATTTTATTTTGGCACAATCTCAAGATTATGAAACTGTTGTAAGAAATTGGCAAAATGCAAGTTTTACTTTTTGGAATCAAAACACTGCAAATATAACAGAAAATGATATAATTGCATATCTTTCAGAATCATTGGGGCGCGGTAATTTCACAGCAATGTTAAACACATTGCCGCCGGCATTTATAAACAGCCAGCGGCATAGTTTTAGATCTGCTGTTTTTACAGGCGGAATGAGAAATGCTTATCTTTCGTTTAACACCTTTGAAAACGAAAGAATTTCTTTGATTACCGGATTAATAAGAGAAGGATCGCTTTCATTTTTAAAAGAAGAAAATGTGATTGATTACCTTTTCTCGCGGAGTTATACCGCCCTTGCAAATGAAGCAATTCAACTGATTACATCCGCAGAACCTTCAATGCTGAACATTGCTTATTGTGCAGGCTTACTGGAAGTTTATTCTGATATAAGAAAATGGTCCGCAGCAGGAAACTCTGATCCGAATTACCCGATAGGACATTTAGCAGATAAGATCATTTCATTAATCTCTGAAAATTTAATTCATGATAAAAATGAAGACAATGTGCATATAACAGCGGCAGAAGATATAAATAAAGAATATAATGTACGTCTTGGAAAAGCGCTTAATTACTGGGTTCAAAACTCCGGTTTACCGGCGCAGTGGTCTTCTGTCGGAAAATCTTTGGTTCTGTCGGCAATTGCAGATAACAACTCCGGGAGTTTATATAATATTTTAAATCTTGGAAACTATTATCCAAGAGCGGCATTACTGCTTCAGGAAACAGGTCATTGGGCATGGACAATTTCACCGGCAGTCAGAGCAACTTACATAGACGGCAATTTAAATCTTGCGTTTAACTTTCCTATAAGTGCAAGCCATTACGCTATAATACGCGGAGTACGTCCGTTTATAAAAATACAAATTTACGACATGGATTGGAGAACAGACAGTAATTTTGAACAATATGATTCATCGGGCTGGGTATATTATCCGCAAGATCAAACTCTCGTATTAAAAGTCAGACACCGGGCGTTAGTTGAAAACGTAAGAATATTTTATCGCGTAGAAGAACCGCCGCCACCGCCTCCTCCGCCTGTTATTACAGAACCTCCTGAAACGGAAGGTGAAGTTTTTGAATAAACGGACTCTTATTATCTTAATTTCGATAACATCAGCCGTATTAGTAATTTTTATTTTTTGCAGTATTCTTTTTACACGCAAGAGCAAAGAAACGCAATCAATTATAACCGATGATTCATCTGAAGAAATATCATTAGAAGCAGAAAAAGATTTTTTAGAAGAAGGGAACAGCCAAAATTTGCAAAAAGAACCGGAGACAGAAATCCGTGTGACGTACCATGTCCAGCAGCCAATGTCATCATTATCAAGATTAAGCAGGCTTTCCGGAATGGGAGTAAATGTTAATGAAATTGATCCCATAAATTTTAAAAACCCTGATCTTGATATTTTACGGGAAATGGGAGCGGATCAATATTTAATTTCGTATTTTACAGGGGAAAAATTTTACGACAACGCAGATTATGACAGAGCGCTCACAGAGTACACAGCAGCATTAAACCGCAATCCGCAATTTACAGAGGCTTTTATTTCTCGCGGAAAAACATGGATGAAAAAGCGCGAATACAGCCGTGCCATAGAAGACTACACCCGTGCAATCAGACTGGAAAATAACAGAGCAGAACTTTACAATTACCGCGGCTTTGCAAGATTTGAACGCGGAGAAATAAACACAGCGATAGAAGATTTTTCAAGAGCAATATCAATTAACAGAAATTATATTGACGCATTTATCAATCGATCTAACGCATATTATCATTTAGGTGATTTTTTAAAAGTGATAGATGACTGCGATCAAATTATAAGATTAGAACCATCAAACGCAATAATCTGGAACAGACGCGGCAGTGCATGGTACAGAAGGGAAGATGATGACAAAGCTATAAGAGATTTTACAGAAGCGATACGGATAAGAACCGATTACGCTGTTGCATGGTACAATCGCGGAAACGCCTGGTACAATAAAGGCGATTTTGAAAAAGCGCTAACAGATTTAAACAGATGTCTTACGATTAACCCGTCATATACGGCAGCATACATATGCAGGGGAAATATTCTTCAGCATTTAGGCAGACAAGAAAGCGCCTCAGCAGATTATGCCGCAGCACAGCGGCTGGAAAGGGGCAGATAACTTCACCTTTACCACATATAGCGCCGCTTTTTTTGTTATACGCTATATATAGCGTGGGTAACCTTCACCTTTTCCACAGCTTTTCCACATTTTATAATTTAATATTTTTAAAAAAGTTTCTCAATTTTTTTTCCATTTCGGTCAAGCACCACGCATCTGTAAGCCATATATAGCTGTAACTTTTTTTAGTTTCTAAAAAAGTTACAGGGAGCGATCTGTGTATCTGCTTCTTAATCTATATTACTTGGAGATAAAAATGGCTGAGAAAAAATTGTTGCGCGTAAAAAATGACGCGGTCTTCAAAATGTTTTTTGCAGACGAAAGAAATGAAGAGTTCCTTATCAGTTTTCTGAAGTCGGTGCTGAAACTGCCAGACGATGATTACAATGAAATCCTTATCGCAGACCCGCACCTGCTGCGTGATTTTAACGGAGATAAACTGGGTATAATAGACGTTAAACTTCGCACTAAAAGCGGGAAGGTTATTCACATTGAAATCCAATTACAAATTACCCCCGAAATACACGGGCGCATTATTTTCTACGGCGCCAAATTACTAACTGA
>WQSW01000005.1 GCA_009787695.1 Treponema sp. | reverse complement strand
GTTTGGAAAGAAGGGATGAAAGAGTGGGCTGCCGCCTCCGCTGTAAAAGAGCTTTCAAGTTTTCTTCCGCCGCCGGCACCTCCGCCTCCTGCGCCGAAAGTAAAATTGGAAAAAGATAATAGTGTAAATATCACTCCGCAACGACAATCTGTTCAGCCTATAAGCGGTTCAACAGCGCAGCCGCAAACACCTAAACAGTCAGGACTTTTTAATTTCCTAAATAATCAAGCAAAACCATCATCTTCAAGCAGTTCAACTGAGGCAAAACCTGCGCCGCCATCCTCAGGCGGTTCATCACCAGCGTCTGCAGTAAAATTTGACGGTATTTATACTTTTCAAGGGGGGTATGAACCTAACGAATATTTACGTTTTTATTCAGACGGAAGGGTAATATTTGCAATGTTACCGTCAAATCATAAAATTAAAATAGATTGGTTTGTTAAAGGACAAAAACGTCAATTTAAAGAAAGGTCTGTCGGTGAAAGCGGATATAAAATTTCAGGAAGAACAATATCGTTTAGTATATGGTATCATGATAGCTTTATGGTTATATACAACGGTGAAATCATGGATAATGGTTTGTTATTAAGACTGCAAAAAGACAGCAGTATAAAAACTCGAGATTTTAAATTTACAAAATTATAAGGATACAGAATACGTACAGACGGAACAGACCGGCAGAAAATGTAGTGAAAAGTGATTAGTAAACAGGAGGAAATTATGTTTTCATATCAATACTTTGCCGTCAGGCACGATTATATTGACAATGGAGCAGGCGATCTCATGGTGCTTGTAGAACCTCCTGCCGGAGAAGCGCAGGACGATGATGTAAGATTTATTTTTGATGGTATAGCAGACGCTATGCTTATCAGAAACAACGATCAAATTATCTATCTGCCTTGTTTGAATGAGGCGGTAATAAAAATAATTCGCAATTGCAAGGATATTCTTGTTGCAGAAATGCAGGATTATGATTTACAAATAATATCCGATTCAATAAAGAAAAAAACAATGCCCGACTTTTCAGATTATTATACTGCACAAGTTATAATAACCAACAACCCTCTTGAGATACCGAAGGAAAAATTATACGAATTACGCGCAATTTACGGATTGGGCTGAGAGATATAGAGCATATAACAAGAAGACTAAAACCAAGAGGGGGAAATAAATGACAACTGCTGTTTTAAGAAAAGAATTACAAGGTTATATTGCCAAGATGCCTGAACAAAACTTATTGCATTAAAGCCGCTTTTATCGGAATTAGTAAAACCAAACTACACAATTGAACCGGCGAGTGCAAGTGAACGCAAGCTAGCGGAAAAGCATTTCAAAGAGTATGAAGAAACCCCATCAAGTTTCGTACCGTTAAAATAGCAATTAAAAAAAAGTTATGCGCAAGTATTTTAAGATTTAAAAAATATTGACATAAAATAATAATGGAAAAATAATATAAATATGGAAATTAGAATAAAAACAATAGAAGAAATAAAGGATATTATTTATGAGGAATAAGAAATGCAAAATAAAAACACTGGCGCAGAAAATCAGCCAAATAAAAAGAAGGTACGCTAACAGTGATCCGATGATCCTTCCCCCCATCGACGATGAAGAAATAAACATGTGCAATAGATGTCTAACCGAAAATTCTTTTCCGCCGATACCGCAAGGATACGCCGAGTTTCTCAAAATATGCGGCGGCTATGCTTTTGACGGCGTACAACTTTACGGAACAAAAAGAGTTAAAGAAAAGGGCTCATCATTCACGCTGAAAGACATAGCCGCCGTAACATTTGAAATGTACAAAGATTACGGCGAAGAATATGAATTAGGCAAAAATTTACTCTGTTTTGGCAGAGATGCCTGCGGCGACTATTTAACCTACGATGACAAAACTGGCATGTATCAGCATCGCTCTCATGAATTAATCGTCTATGTCTATTTTAATTGCGACACCTTCGAGGAATTTTTTGATGAAAAGATTTATGAAATGTTAATAGAGGAGAAATAATAATTGGATATAATAATTAATAAAAAATATATCAAAAGTGAAAAACCTGCACATAAAAAAGATAAGTGAAGATATTATATTTATTTCATATAGAATCAATTGAATAAACAAAAAAATAATGAAATAATATAAACATAGAAGGAAAAAATGGAACAAGATTTTATAGAAATATTAAAAACAATAATTAAAGAACAAGGAAAAGAAGCGATATTCGACTCTGCTAAATGCAAGCCTCTTTTAGCCGACTATACAAAAGGCGAGTTCAAAAAAGAAAGCCGTATATTATTGCAAGCGCTTGATGCAAAAGTGCAAAAGGCAGTAAATACATCGCAGGAAATTGATATTTGCAGAAAACAACAGATACGTTTATTGCATGAAGATTATGCGATGATAGAAGAAACAGCGGCAGATATTGTTGACACTCTTATTCATGTTTTAAAAGGAGTGCCGTTTCCAAAAAGGGAAACAGCCGCTTCCGCTGTGAAAGAACTTTCAAGTTTTCTTCCTCCGTCTGCGCCGGAAGTTAAAACACCGCCTGAAAAACATATGCCGCCTAAACCGAATATTGAAGAACAATCTAAGGTTGAAAAGAAGACGGTTACACCGCTTATGGATACAGGGAAGTTGTTTTCGAATGTTTCAACACCTGAACTCTATCTTAAATTTTCATTTTTAGAAAGAATGTTTAATCACGAAAGAATACCAGATTCTTTATATAAAGAAATACTTGAATATAAAAAAATGTTTGAAGCAGATATGATCCCTATTGATGTTTATGAAGAATTTCTTGTTCAATGTATACGCAGTTATAGTTAAAATTGTTTATTGATTAATCAAAAGGGTTTAATAATTCAAGATTGGGAATTTTCTTAAAATCATTTATATTGCGAGTAACTAATGTAAATCCTTCGGTTATAGATGTTGCGGCAATGATTGCATCTGGTAGTTTTATTTTATTCTGTTTACATAATTCAATGGTACATTTTACGATATTGTTGCTTAATGGGTATATTAAAGATGAGTTAATAAATTTTTCAAGAATTGCTTCGTTTTCAGATGTGTCATTGAATCGTAATATTTCTATTTGTGAAATAACTGAGATGTTGGGAATTTGATCGACCATTTCTGAGACTATCTTCATACCGTCTTGGGGGAGTTTTCCTGCAAGATAACCGATTATCACATTAGAATCTAGTAAATATTTCTTTCCCATTCGTTTCGGTTTTCCAGCAAGTTATTTTGATATGTTTCATACTGTGCGTCTGTTAATTTTAGAGTTCCTGCAAATTGGTTTGAAAGTTTATCACTGTTTACAGTTGTAGTTCGGTTTTGGGTGTTTAATCTTATCAGATCAAGGCGTTCCATTTCTGAAAGAAGGTTCAATGCGTTTGTATTTATAATTTCAACGGTTAATGTCATGAAATAATTATATATCTGTTATAGATATTAAGCAAGATGGATAATTTTATAAAAATTATGTACAAAATTTTATAGAAATATAAAAAACAATCATTAAAGAACAAGGCAAAGAAGCGATTATCGATTTGTCGGCGGTCAGCCTTCATTTACTTCATATGGAATCCGCTCTGCCTTATGACTGATGATTTAAATTTAAAAGAAGATTTACTAAAAAATGAAAACTATAAAACACATAATAATAATTCCAAAAAATGTCTAATATTCCCCGATTTGTGAGTAAATTACTCAGCCGCCGCTAACCCGCGTGAATTTTTTCACGGTTTTCCGTGAAAAATTACTCATGACAAATTCATTTTTATGTAATATTATTAAAAATTAGATTGAAAAAAGAGATATTAAAAATAAGGAGAAAATCATGGCAACATGGAATTTAAATTACAAAGTATACTTTAATAAAAGCGCAAAAAATAAACCGATACTGGAAAAACTTTCCGTAATAATGAAAAATCAGGAAATGCTTAGCGATGCCTCTTGGCTTCGGGAATTGTTCGGTGAAAAAATGCTTAGCGAGATCTATAGTATCGATCTTGATGATGACGATAGTATCACAAGCGCATTTTACTCTTTGAATTTTGACTGGGATAATTACACAATAGAAGATAATTTTCTTTCCTTTGATTGTTATGATAAAGGAAACAGCGCGGTAGAAGATGCGGATTCTTTTGTATCCTCTTTATGGGATTGTATTCTGGGAAATATTAACGGAGAATGTTTTACAATCGCGGTAGGCTATTCGGATCATAAAGGAAGCGCTCCCACATCTTACGCTTTTTACGAGGGTTTTGACGCGAATGCACAATGGGGACACAGCGGCGAAGAATACAATGACGGCGAGAAGGTTTTATCCGCTTACGAACGATGGAAGGTAGCCGAAATACGATACTCCCTTCTTCCCGAAAGCGCTCCTGAAAAAAAACGGGAGAAAGCGCAGGAAGAACTTGACAAAGCTTTATTAGAATATAAAGCATACGATTACACTTACAAAAATTTTGATGAAGACGAAAAAAAACTTACCGCTGGCAGTCATGAATTTTCTGTTATTAACGAAGAAGAATATTTAAGCGAAGAATTGTTATCTGTCATTTATGATCTGTTCGGCAATTATATAGAGATAATAGACTTCAGCGAATGGGGTAAAAAAAATAAACCCGCTTTTCCAAAAAATATCGCAGATGCGCTTAAGAATGGCGATCTTATAATAGAAGGATATAAATCCGGCGCAAAAACCAAAAAGAAAGAAAACACAGATTTTAACGATGAAAAAGCTCTTGAATTTATCCGTGAAAATCCTGATAAGTTATATAAAATCCCTGAAAATTTCCGTACAAAAGAAGTTTGTTTTATTGCGATTCAATCCGACATAAGCGCCTTTGGTTATATTCCTGCAGAAAACATAACCGCAGAGATATGCAGCACCGCTATTGAAAAAGCAAGTGACTGGAAAGTTGAAGAAATACTTGAACTTATACCTGAAAATATTTTAACAGAACAAATGTGCCTTGCCGCAATAAAAAAAATAGAAACTGCATTTAGAAATGTGCCGGACAAATTTAAAACAATTGATTTGTGTAAAATCATTATTGAAAGCAATGGTTCTTTACTTGAATATGTTCCTGAAAAATTAAAAACACTAGAGCTATGTCTTACAGCAGTTAAGGAAAGCGGCTTTGCGCTCCAATATGTTCCGGAAAAAAATATAACTGCAGAGATTTGTCTTGCCACAGTTAATAACGCCGGTTCTTCGCTTGAATATGTTCCCGAAAAACATAAAACTACAGAGGTTTGTCTTGCCGCAGTTAATAACGATGGCTCTTCGCTTGAATATGTTCCCGAAAAACATAAAACTACAGAGGTTTGTCTTGCCGCAGTTAATAACGCCGGTTCTTCGCTTCAATATGTTCCTGAAAAACTGAAAACTACAGAGGTTTGTCTTGCCGCAGTTAATAACGATGGCTCTTCGCTTCAATATGTTCCCGAAAAATTAATAACAGCAGAGCTATGTCTTACAGCAATTGAAAAGAGCGGTTATGTATTTGAATATGTTCCAAAAAATTTAAAAATCGGAAATCTTAAAAAACAATTTATTAATGCAATTCTTAATAATAACATCAATGTATTGCAAAATATACCTGATGAACTAAAAACAGCAGAAGTTTATACATCTGTAATCAGAAAAAACTATAATGGCTGGTATGGGCTGCAATATATGAAAAACACATCTGATTTTTCTATCGATGAAAAAAAACAGCTATTGGAAGCGTTAGTTGAAACCCTACATCCCAAAAAAATGGGCAAGGCGGCATTTGCCAGAGACAAATGGATGGATGAAATCTTAAAAGAGTTTTTTAAATTATTTAAAGGAACTGTTTTATCATGGACGACAGAAAAATATTTAATAAAAGAATTCTTTTTAAACGCGGTAAAACAGAATTATGCAGTATTGAAATATACCCCTGAATCATTAATGAAAGAATTTTGTTTTGATGCGGTAAAGAAAAATTCTGCAGCGCTTTTTTATGTAAAAGATGAATTTAAAACAAAAGAATTATGTATGGAAGCAATGCGAAGCTGGAAATACAGCTATTATTTTGATCGGGACTCAGGCAGAAAATGCGCAATATGTAAAGAACGAATCAGTGCCTTTAAGGCTGTCCCGCAAAATCTTATGACACAGGAAATGTGTATGGAAGCTGTAAAGCAGAATGGATGCGCTCTTGAATATGTTCCCGAAAAATATAAAACAAAGGAGCTTGTTTTAACCGCTATGCAGGACGGAATAGAAAATGTTTTTAAATACATACCCGAAAAACTAATTACAGAAGAGATTTGTTTGGAAATTGTAAAACAAAACGATGGTAAACTGTCTGATGGTGACTTTGTTCTTGATTTTATACCCGAGAAATTTAAAACGGAAGCAATTTATATGGAAGCCGTAAAATATTATGGATACAATTTAAGTTTAATTCCTGAAAAATTAAAAACAAAAGAACTCTGCCTTGAAGCTGTAAAGCAAAATGGAAGAGCTCTTGAATATGTGCCTGAAAAATTAAAAACAAAAGAACTCTGCCTTGAAGCTGTAAAGCAAAATGGAAGAGCTCTTGAGTATGTGCCTGAAAAATTAAAAACTAAAGAACTCTGCCTTGAAGCTGTAAAGCAAAATGGAAGCATTTATGACTATGTGCCGGAAGAATTAAAAACAGAAGAACTCTGCCTTGAAGCTGTAAAGCAAAATGGCACTGCTCTTAGATATGTTACTGATAATTTAAAAACTGCACAATTGTGTCTTACAGCTGTAAATCAAAACGGTGAAGCTTTTGAATATGTACCTGATACACTGAAAAACCATGAAATAATTCTTATCGCTGTAAAACACGGAGGTTTCCGGGAGGTATCGCAAAATGTGTCTGAAGAATATATTACACCGGAAATGTATTTTATAGCCGTACAACAAGATGGAAAAAATCTTTATGATGTTCCGGAAGAACTTAAAAATTATGAAATGTGCTTTACTGCTGTAACAAATGATTTTAAGATAGACGAAGCGAATTACGAACAAGCTCTAAAATATGTACCTGATGAATTTAAAACAGCCGAATTGTGCTTTGCGGCTGTTAAATGCAATGGAGCTGCGCTTAAATATGTACCGGAAAATATTATATCAATTGAAATGTGTTTTACAGCCGTAAAGCACTATATAAAAGCGTTATGGTATATTCCAAAAAAAATGAAAAGCCATGAATTGTACCTTGCGGCAGTTAAAATTGACGGCGAAGCGCTTGCCTTTGTACCGCAAGAATTCATCACAGAAGAACTATGCCTTGCCGCTGTTAAACAGAAAGGGGATGTGTTTGAATCTGTTCCCGCAAAATTCCTTTCAGAAGAATTATGTTTAGAAGCAGTAAAACAGAATGTTGATGTTTTTGAATCTCTTACTGTAGATTTACGGACAGAAAAAATTTGCATCGAGGCTGTTAATAAAAACGCGCGCAAATTAAAATATGTCCCTGATTCTCTTAAAACGCAGGAAATGTGCCTTAAAGCTGTCAAGGAAGAGCCGTCTTTGTTAATTTTTGTGCCGCAAGAGCTTAAATCAATATTCAACTTTCCACAAAAATAACCCGTGAGGCGGCAAAGTAGGTCCTGCTAAAGAGCGTTCTCCTGTTGCAATTATTTCTTGTAATTTATAAGGAGCGGTATTGATTTCTTCGTAGTGGAGGAAGGTGCCTGCAACTGAGCGTACCATATTTCTTAAAAAAGCGTTGGCGCGGATTTCAAAAATTAGCGCGTTCCGTTCCATGTAAAAATATGCATTGTAAATATAACGGTTTTTTGATTTGCTTGTGTCGCCTGCGCCTGCAAAGATTGTGCAGTCAGTTTCACCTAACAAGAGTCTGCCGTAAGTATTAAGGAGATCGATATGCGGGTAACGGTGCAGTCTTAGGTTGTAACGGTTTTCATGGGGGAGGGGAGTAACCGTCAGACTTGGGCTGCATAAAAATTGATAGCGGTAAAGACGCGACTTTGCGCTGAAGCGGGCGTGAAAATCATCATTTACTTCGCTTGCTTCTGTTATGCGCACATCATGCGGAAGGAGAGAGTTTAACGCCGGAACAAAACGGTTAGCCGCTATACTGTCTATATCCGTTTTAAAATTTGCTTCCTGCCCGACAGCGTGAACGCCTGCATCGGTTCTCCCCGATCCTGTAAGAGAGACTTCCTTACCGTGCATTTTTTCAAGTGCTTGTTCGATTTCTTCTTGCACGGTTCTGGCGTTATCCTGTCTTTGCCAGCCTGAAAAATCCGTGCCGTCGTATGCAATTGTAAGTTTGATGTTTCTTATCAAAATTTAATGATCTCCGCCGTATAATTTATCTTTTAAAGCTTCTGCCACCCATGAATTAAGACTCATGCCTTCTGCTTTTGCTGTTATTGCGGCATAAGAGTGAAGTTCGGGAGATATTCTGAGTATCAATTTTCCTGATGCCGGAATATCAGGGGCTTTGTTCATGCGTTCGCAAAAAGCAAGATAATCATCAATACTTTCTTTGAATGATTTTTTTAATTCTTTGACGCTTGTACCTTTAAATGTAACTACATCCCTTAGACCGATAACTTCTCCGTAGAAAATTTCGGCTTCATCATCGTATTCGGCTTTGCCGGTATAATTTTTATACTTCATCATTATTTACTCCTGCATTATTTAAAAAATTTCTGACAGATTTTAATGCCCCCTTATCTGTCTCTTTTTGCGGATGAGGTCTGTGAAAGACAGCCGCAACGCCGTTCAGTAAAATACAAACCCGTGAACCGCTTCCTTCCTCTATGTAGCCTCCAAGCGCTTTAAAAAGGTTTTCGATATCAGACCATAAAATCGAACTCTTTATAGGGTTATGAAAAATTTCATTCAGTGTTTTCCTTTGTTTTGAGTTCATAATTATATGATATCATACAATGATACTATGTCAAGAGGTTTTTTTAGATTTTTTTTGAAATATTCGGCTTTACATTGCAGTTTGTTCGGAAATTTCCTTATTAAGCGTGTCATACAGTGCTCTTGCGTGTTCCAAAAAAGCGCCGGGTTTATCTTTGGAGGATTTTCCCATGCCGAATAGTTTTGCTATTGTGCGCCGTGCGTCTTCAAGTGAGGTTTTGCGCTGTTCGGCGTTGTCGGCAGGACCGTACTTGTAACGCAATAAACCGCAGATATAGAGCATGCCTTCGTAGGAATAATTTTTGTCCGTATCAGGACCGAATGCTTTCATGCCGGAGAGGGTTTCCTTTCCGTTTTGTTCACGGGAAAGGGCTTCATTGTAAAGGTATTGCGCTTTTTTTCGGAAGAGTGTCGCAAGCCAGTCATAGTTTTGCTGCGGGAATTTTTTATGAAGTTCGTCTAAAAGCCAAGCGCATCTTAATGAAGCAAGCCCTTGTTTTATTGTAGGGGAATTTTGTTTTGTAAAAAAATCATAACAGCGCAATGTCAGATACTGGGAAGCCGCTCCTTCCATAATGGTGCGGTTTTCATGAAAATCAATATTGGGAAAAATTAAATTTGTTTCTTTAATGCGCTTGTCTACATCGCTTCTCGCTTTTTCTTTATTCTCTGAAGGAAAGACAGTAAAATCGCTTTCCATTGATGAAAACCAGCACTCCGGGCAAACAATTGCCTGATAAACAAGCGGAAAAACTTCCCCGTATCTTGCAGACGGCTCATACAGCCTGTGAAGTTCATCGGTAAGTTTGCCTGCAATTAATCTTCCGCCGCCTGAATGTAATTCTTCTTTGCGGAAAACAGTGTCGCATACAGGGCATTTAACTTCTTTTTTTGATTGAAAAGTAATTTTTATTTCTTTTTCTTCATCTTGCTGTTGTTTTTTTCTCGTCATTTTTTATTCCTTTTCCAATATGATTATTGCAATCGCATTTTCTTTTTCATGCGAAAGAGAAATATGTACTTTTGTCGCTCCTGAATTTATAAATTCTTCTTGCGCTGTTCCGTATAATTTTATCTGCGGTTTTCCGTTTTCATTATTTATAACCGCAATATCCTTTAATGCGATTTTTGAAAGCCCTGTTCCTAAAGCCTTACCGAACGCTTCTTTAGCGGCAAATCTTGCAGCAAATGTTTGTGCGGCATTATTTTTTTTTGAAGAAGCAAGAGATATTTCTTCACTATGAAAAAATCTTTCTATTAGTTTTGAATTTTCTGTCCAGTATTCCATGCGTTTTATTTCAACAATATCAATACCGATACCGACAATCATTTTTAATCCAAATCCTCTTGATTATTATTCATGTTGTCTGTATCTATAATGTTTGCATGTAAGTTATCATCAAAATCCATATCTAAAGGCTGTGTGTTATATATAACAGGAAGTCTTGTTCTTGTATCTTGTTCTTCTCGTACAATGCGTCTGATTGTTGCGCGGTATTCAATCATTTTATCGCCGTGTATATTTATCAGAGGGTTATCAATAATTATACTTACTCTTGATGTAAAATCTTCGTAACGTCTTTCTAAATCAATTATTTCAGTATTAAATTCAATCTTACTTTCAAGTTCTCTTCTGGGTCCTTCTGCTGTTACGCGATCCGGTATTATATGCTGATTAGTCAGTTCGTATCCGCTTGCAACAGTCCCGCTGAAGACAGGAAAGATAGGAATGCTTCGGGTAATCTTTTGTTCAAGTTCAACAGTAATTTCAAGAGGCTGAACCGAAACTTCAAGAGGTTCGATTCCAAGTGCGCTGCCTTTTTTTCTGATCTGAACAGGAACTCTGTATGTGCCTTCGTTTGTAAATTTTTCAAGGTCTATAAATGTTTCGATATCTTCTTCAAGGATAGGCTGTATTTCATCAGATTCACCTCTTAAAGAGATTCTTACGGCAGTAGCAATTGAGTTAACAGGAATTAAAGTTTCGCTTTCTTCGATTTGCAAGGGTGCAGAAAAAAAACGAGTTTCCAATGTATTCATTCTGTAGAAGACCGAGATAATAAGGGCTGCCGCTAAAGAAAGAACTTTTACAGGCCATTTTTCAATTATTTTAGAGATAAACTTTATGTTAATCAACAAGAACCTCCCTTTCTTCGTTAGAGGTATCTTTTTGTTCTGCTTCTATTCTGCTTCCTTTATCAAGTAATTCCATTAATTTGCGCGTAACTTCTGCAGTNGTTAAATCATAATAAAGTTTCGCATCATAAGAAAGAGAAATAGCCCCTGTTTCTTCNGAGACAATTAATGTTACAGCGTCCGATTGTTCTGCCATTCCAAGACTTGCCCTGTGGCGTGTTCCGAAATTTTTTCTGATATCTTGTCTTTCAGAAAGAGGCAGAAAGCATCCTGCAGAAATTATTTTTCCGCTTTGGATAACCATAGCTCCGTCATGCAGAGGTCCGTCAAATTCATAAATCGCAATAATTAAACTAGATGAAATTTCAGCATTTATTCTGGTGCCTGTCTCTATTATATTTTTTAAATTGATCTTTCTGGGGAATACGATAAGCATTCCCCTTCTTCTTTGGGAGAGAAGTTCTGCAGCTGTTATTACGGCATCAAGTTTACTGATTTGCGCTGTTACGCTGCGCCTGAAAAATTCTGTTTGCCCAAGCCTCATAATAATTTTTCTAAGTTCCGGCTGGAATACAATTGCAATTGCTATGAAAAGACCCGGAGCAATAAGCGTAAGAACCCATCTTAATGTTGTAAGGTTTAAAAGAAAAGCGATACCGTAAACTAAAACTAAAAAGCCCGCTCCTTTAACAAGCGGAAGAGCCTGAGTTTTTTCAAGGAGTTCATATGCTTTGTACAAAATGAAAGCGAGGAGGGCAACGTCCAAAACAGGGCGGATAAAATCGTAAATTGAGTATATCCATTGAAAAAAAGCCATTAAGTTTACTATATCATATATTTTAAACTTGGTGAACTGGAAGCTTCATTGTAAATACCGGAAGATTTGCCTTTGCGAGCTTCGTTAAATTTCAAGCGTTTTATTGACATTTTTTTATAAAAACTTTAATATTTCATTAGTTTTTAATATAAAAACATTTAAAGGAGATATTTTTATAAACCTCTTTGGCACAAAAAGAGTTTGCAAAACTCTTTCTATTTTGTTGTTTTTTCTCATCTGTTTTTCGGGCTATGCTCAAGAAAATGCACATATTTCGTCAGAAACGCAGCAATGGAATGACCCTTTGGAAAGAGCGGATTTACTGCTGTTTTCTTCTCATGCCGACGATGAACATCTCTTTTTTGCAGGAATTTTGCCGTACTGCATAGCGAACGGAATAAAGGCTCAGGTTGTATACATGACAAACCACAACGATAATCCCATCCGCAATACCGAATTATTAAACGGACTTTGGGCGGTGGGAATCACAAATTCCCCTGTTATTTCACCCTTCCCTGATTTATTTTCAGAATCCCTTGAAGAAGCGATTCGGGTTTATAAGAGCAGGGGTGTCTCGGAGGATGATTTTATCGCATTTTGTACAGAGAATATCCGCAGGTTTAAACCTCAGGTGGCAGTAGGGCATGACATTAACGGCGAATATAGTCACGGCACTCATATACTTAGTTCTGTTGCACTGATGAAAGCGGTTGTCTTAGCAGGCGACCCAAATTATCACAGCGAGTCTTTTGAAAAATACGGTATTTGGGATACGCCGAAAACTTATATTAATTTGTGGAAGGAGCGCCCGATCGTCTTATCAATAAACGAGCCTCTTGTGTTTTTTAACGGCAAGAGCGCTTTTCAAGTTTCTCAGCATGGGTTTTCTTACCATAAATCACAGCACTGGACATGGTTTTACAGATGGGTCTACGGAACAGAGCAAGCGCCGATTACAAGTTCAACACAAATTAGGATTTATACGCCCGGAAGATACGGTCTTTACAGAACTCTTGTCGGAGACGATTCACAGGAAGCAGGTGATTTTTTTGAAAATACTTTACTTATTAAAGATATAATTGAAGAGCAGTTTGAAGAAGAGCAAATCATTGATATTATAAGTATTTATGACGAACAGGAAAAAATCGAATCGGAGAAGCAGTATTTGAAATTTTTGATACCCGCTTTTATTGTTTTGGCGGCGGTACTGTTGCTGTTATTATTTTTAAAGAAGAAATCGAAGAGAGAATAAAATGGATCAACTAAGTAAAATATCTGTGGTATTGCCGTCATTCAATCCAAGTAAGGAAATTATATCTGTTATTCAGCGTGTTATTAATCAAGGGTTTTCCGATGTCATTGTAATTAATGACGGAAGCAGAGAAGATACTTCTTCTATATTTGATGAAGTGTCAAAGATTAACGGCTGCACAGTACTTCATCATAATGAAAATATGGGAAAAGGCGCCGCATTAAAAACCGGCATGACATATTTTTTGGAAAACCGTCCGCTTAATATCGGTATTATCACAATTGATGATGATGGACAGCATTTGCCGGAGGATATAAAACTGTGCGCGCAGGAAATGGCAGAAAGCGGTTTTATGGTGTTAGGTGCAAGGGATTTTAATAAACCGTCTGTGCCTCTTAAAAGCCGCATAGGCAATAAGCTGTCCGCAAAACTTTTCAGCGCGAGTGTCGGTCTTGATATTGCAGATTGCCAGACAGGGTTAAGAGCGATACCGGGAAAATATTTGAAAACATTTTTAAATGTTTCAGGAAACCGTTTTGAATATGAAACAAATATGCTGATTGAAGCAAAGAAAGAACGATTTAGTTTAAAAGAAGTTCCCATCAGCACGGTTTATATTGACGGAAACAAAAGTACGCATTTTAAACCTGTAAGAGACTCTATAAAAATAATTTTTCAATTTATAAAATACGCGCAAAGCTCTCTTATTTCCTTTGCAATAGATTTGTTATGTTTTTATATTTTTTTAAACCTTCTTCGCAGCCATTCTTTTTTCGGCAGCTGGAATGTGATTCTTATAAGTACTATTGCTTCCCGCATACTCTCTTCATTGTTTAATTTCTTTTTTAATAAAAACTTTGTATTCAAATATTCCGGAAAGAGTATATTCAAAACAGCTTTAAAATATTATATTTTATGCGGTATTTCTATGCTTCTGTCCGGGAATATTACAGCCGTTTTATCTTATGTATTCAATATAAATGCAGCTTTCCTTGTCACTCTGATTAAAATTGCTGTAGATATGGGTCTTTTTGTTATGAATTACTATATTCAAAGAAAGTGGGTGTTTAAATGATAGTTAAACGTATTTTAATCGTTTTTTTCTCGTTATTGGCTCTGGTTATTTTCTTTCTTTTGGGGACTCTTTTTGTCACATTTAAAGGTCCAAGTCCGACTGCAAGAGATATGCTTACATTATCAATGCTAGAGACAAGCGCTTTGAAATTTGTGCCGGCTCTGTTTATAACCAAGGGGATGGTAAACAAAATTGTCGAATACAATTCGGTCGTAGAATCAGCTGAGATAACCGATATTTCCCTTATATCATTTCGGACATCGAATGTTTCCGGCAGCGCCGATGATGAATGGGCGGATTATCCTGACGGTATCCGTATTGAAAAAATACTCGGCGGAACATACAGAGGCTATGTAATGCTGATACGCGATCCGTCTCGGTTATATGTTTCCACCTCATCGGATTTTGTAAGCGGGCAGCCGGGTTTAAGAATACTGGAAGTTGTCAGAAGAGATGATGCGATAGCGGGAATCAACGGCGGCGGCTTTCCTGATGAGGGCGGCGTAGGAGTAGGAGATCTCCCCATAGGTTTGGTTTTTTCAAAAGGGAAGCGGATGTGGGGAAATGAAAATACAGTCTATTCATCGGTTATAGGTTTTGATAATAACGATGTACTGATAGTCGGCAATTTTTCTGTTAAAATGGCAAGAGAAATGGGGATCCGCGATGCATTATGTTTCGGTCCGACCCTTGTCATTAACGGTGAGCCGATGGAAATTAAAGGGCTTGGAGGCGGGCTTAACCCAAGAAGCGCCATAGGTCAGAGATCGGACGGATCAGTTATTTTACTGTGCGTGGAAGGGCGTATGTCTCACAGTTTAGGGGCTTCCTTCTCCGATTTAATCGAAGTTATGCTCAGATACGGAGCCGTTAATGCATCTAACCTTGACGGGGGTACATCGACCACTCTAGTTTATAATAATGAGCTTGTGAATGTTTTCTCTAACCTTTACGGACCAAGGAGAATACCGACATTTTTTATGGTAAGGAAAAATGAAATCAATATTAACTAATAAATTCAGAATAGTATATTTTATCTCGTTGGTTGTTTTAACAGCCTTAATCTTTTGTTATCTTGTGATTATATGGCAGCGTCTTAATACATTTGAAAAATCCAAACCGGAAAATGTCGCGTCTTCTGTCTTTAATCAATATTTCAGGGAATTTGCGTTTAACAAACTTTTTGCACTGGAAAAGTCTTCTGTTTCAGAATTTGAAACCTTAAATAATTATACCGCTTTTTTAAATGAAAGAGCAGGCAGCGGCGAGCGTAATTTTATAAACATACCGGAAGAAACGGAAGGCATTAAAAAATATGTTGTTTATTCAGACGGTGTAGGATTTGCCGAGTTTGAACTGAAAGAGAGAAAAAGTGCTTTTGGTTTAATTTGGGAACTTTCTAATGTAAGTACTATTTTTGATAACACAGATTCTTTTGAAGTTGTAGTTCCTGCAGGCAGTAATGTGCAAATCAACGGAAAAAAAGCCGGTGATAATAATAAAACAGGCGCTGGTCTTACAAACGCCATGTCAGGAACTTATGATATTTATACGATATCAAGATTAATTGCTAAACCGATAGTTGAGGTGCACTCAGGTTCCCGCAGCAGGGATGTAATTTTTGAAAGCAGTTTAAATGAATTTTCTGCGATCCCTGTACTAACAGCCGACATCATTGATACATTTACATTATCTATAAACGGAATCAATATTGACGATTCTTTCCTGATTAAAGACAGCATCAAAACAGATGAAACCAATAGACTTAAATTAAACCGCAAAATCTACCGTATCCTTTATGGTTCCAATGAGACGCCTAATGTCAGTATTGTAAGTATCGCCGGAAAAGAAGGTGTAATAAAAGACACAGGGAATTACAGTTTTGTTCAGGAATTTGTTTCCGATGCTGATTTTCAAAGGCAGTATACAGAGCTTGCAATTGCAACCGCTAAAACATATGCGGAGTTTATGACAGACAATTCCAATATAAGAGAATTGCAAAAATATTTTCAGACAGGAACCCGTATTTACCAGATGATCCGCACTTCGGAGGTTTATTTCTATACACCGCATATTGATTATTGGTTTGACAGCGTAAATGCTTCTGAATTTTTTCCGCGAGAAGACGATACTTTTTCCTGCAGGGTAACTTTAGTTCACTTTGTGCGGCGCACCGCAAGTGAAGTATTTCGCTTTCCTTTGGATATAACGCTTTTCTATAAAAAAAATAACGATCAGTATTTTGTTATTGATTTGATAAGCAACTCATAATGCGTCTTGCAGAGTTTTTGCAATACTGCTTCCGTCAAGACCGTTAATCGCAAGCAGTTCATCTCTTGTGCCGAGCGCCTTGTCTTCTTCAAGGAAGCTGCTCTCTGCGGCTATTACTTCAATTTTTGCTTTTACGCCTCTCTTTAAAGCAAGGGAGAGGGCGTATTCGCAAAAGCCTCCCTCTCTCATTCCCTCTTCTGCAATGATTATAAGTTTGTAATTGTTCATTACATCTGTAAGGTAATCCTCGTCGACAGGTTTTAAAAAGCGTAAATTGTATAAGTCTGCATTTATTCCGTTTTTCTTCAGTAATTCTGAAGCTTCTTTTACTTGCTGATAAAGGCTTCCTGTGAAAGCGATGCAGACCCTGTTTGTGTTTTCTGTTTCATTATTTTTTGATACCCAAACTCCGCGTCCGTATTCAATCGGAAGTGAAAAGGAAGATATTTCATCAGGGCATATAGTTTTAGGATAACGGATGATTACAGGACCTGCTCTTTTTTTAGTTAACTCATCTTCCAAAGAATATTTCATCATCAGTTTAAGTTCGTTTTCGCTTGCAGGAGCTAAGATCGTCATATTAGGAGTGCTTCTGAAAATTGTTATGTCAAATAATCCTTGATGGGTTTCGCCGTCCGCGCTTACAAAACCTGCTCTGTCAAGAGCAAGAATGACGGGAAGTTTTTGAAGCGCTGCATCATGAATAATTTGATCGGCTGCACGCTGGATAAAAGTTGAATAGACAGCGACAACAGGTTTTAAATTTAAAGATGCAAGACCTGAGGCAAATGTAACAGAATGTTCTTCCGCAATGCCGACATCGAAAAAACGGTTCGGGAATTTTTGCGCGAAAGATGTAAGACCTGTTCCTGATTTCATCGCGGCAGTTATCGCTATAACCTTTTCATCTTTTTCTGCAATTTCCAATATTGAATTTGAAAACGCTTCTGTAAAACTTTTTTTGCCTTGTATGTTTTTATCGCATATACCGTCATCAACAGAAAAAGAAGAAACCCCGTGATAATTGTCGGGGTTATTTTCCGCATGATTAAATCCTTTGCCTTTTCGCGTAATTACATGAACCACTACAGGACGGTTTAATTTACGCACATCAGTTAAAACTTCGATAAGCGCCTGTATGTTGTGGCCGCCTATCGGTCCTACATATTCAAATCCAAGATCGACAAAAAAATTATCGTTATAAAAAACAGCTTTAATAGCTCTTTTAAATCTGACAATTGAATTAAAAAATGCTTCCCCGACAAAAGGAATTTTTTTTGCCATCGAATCAAATGATCTTCTAAAGCTCTGATATCTTGCTTTCATTGAAAGACGGCTTAAATATTTTGAAAGCCCTCCGACATTGCGGTTAATAGACATTTTATTGTCATTAAGGATTACGATTAATGGTAAGCCTAAATGCCCTGCATGGGAGAGCGCTTCGTAAGAAAGACCCCCTGTAAGCGCGCCGTCTCCTATTACCGCAATGGAGCGCGAATTACTTGAAGAGCCGTTTTTAAGCATTTCTGCGGCAAGCAAGCCAAGAGAAGCGGAAATGGAAGTGGAAGCGTGCCCTGTATTAAATGCATCGTGAATGTTTTCGCTTTGTTTTGGAAATCCTGCAAGCCCGTTTTGTTTGCGAAGAAGCCCGAAAGAAGAAAGGCGTCCTGTTAAAAGTTTATGCGCATAACATTGATGCCCTACATCCCATACTATTTTATCATCCGGTGTGTTAAAGACCCTATGCAATGCGATACTTAATTCTACTGCTCCTAAATTGGAAGATAAATGCCCTCCGTTACTTGCAACTGTCCTTACAATTTGTTCTCTTATTTCATTTGCAAGCTGGTTTAATTCACGTATAGAAAATCGTTTAATATCTGAAGGGGATTTTATTTTTTCCAACAAGCAATCTTGATTGCCGTTTTTTTTATTTTCCATTAATTACAGCCAAGTATAAAATTATAATGTAATATTTCCTAAATTACGATAATCTGCTAAATATTTTCGTCTTGAGTTTACAAGATCATTTAATTCTATATGCATATTATAATTAACTTCTTTTGCAAGAGGAAGAAGATATTTTTCAGTTTCATTTATATAGCGTTCTACAAATTCAAGATTGTTAACAAATCCTAAAGAGATCATGTTTGAAATTCGATCCGCAACTTTTAATATTTTTGCCTTTTGAGAGCCTGTTTCAATAATGCGTGTAAGAAAATCAGGTTTTTTCTCTCCGTGCCGGCGTGTTACTTCAAGAACAAGATTGTATACAGCGTGGCTTTCAATATCAATTGATAATAATAAATTGTGATTAAACTCAGGAATATCTTCAAGTACATCATGGATTAAAGATGCTTTAAGTAAAACTGAGTCTATGTATTTGTAGTCGATTAAGATTGACATGGTATCAAGCTGATGGCGGAACATATTTCCTCCGCCTTCGCGGGATTTACCTATTAAACATGTGGCAACCTGTATATACGGAGCAAGGCGCGTCCCGCTCAATTGATCGGTTTGTTCTGTATTCACTATAAATCCCTTAAATAATTTTCAAGTTTTTCTGTACGCTTAAGTGTACAGGAGAGTTTATCCTTTTGATCGTTTACCAGTTCTGCAGGCGCATTATTAATAAATTGTTCGTTAGCCAGTTTTGCGCGCAGACTTTCGATATACTTTCTGTCTCTTTCAAGATCGTTTGTAAATTTTTTCTTTAATGCCGATAAATCAACCGCTTCTGCGATAAAAACAAAAACTTCAAAACCATTGCCTGCCATACCGATAGAACCCGAAGGACGCTGCAAAGATTTTTTTTCAAAAGTCAATTCTCCGATTCCTGCAAGAAGTTTTATAAGCCCTTCATTTTCTGTAAAAGGTTTTTCCTGCTCTGTACCCGGAAGGACTGTTACACGCAATTTTTTTTCTTGAGTTATTCCGCATTCGCTTCTTAAAGTTCTAATCATTCCCACCAAAGACTGAAGGGAAGCAAAATCTTTTTCTTCCTGCGGAGAATAGAGTTTTTCATCATATTGAGGGTATTCGTTGTTTATTAAAAGTTCTTTATTTTTAAGAACAGGCAATTTCTGATATATTTCTTCTGTAACAAAAGGAAGCAATGGGTGGAGAAGGCGCAATGATTTTGCAAGTACATCCAAGAGTACGGTTGTTGCGCGGTCTTTTTCGTAATTGTTTTCATCTGAGCTTTTCATGGAAAGTTTTGTCGATTCCACATACCAATCGCAAAAATCATTCCAGAAAAAATCGTATGCAGTAAGGGCTGCATCATTGTAACGGTAAGATAAAAACGCTTCCTGCATGGATTTTGCCGTGCTGTTAAGACGCGAATAAATCCATTTATCAGTTGCGTTTAACTCAATTTTTTCTATTAATTTTCTGCCGTCAAGATTCATTAAAATATAACGGCTTGCATTCCAAACTTTATTTGCAAACTTTGATCCCATTTTAAAAGAATCTTTGTCGGCTAATATATCCTGTCCTTGCGCGCACATAAAAGCAAGTGTAAACTTCATTGCGTCCGCGCCGAACTCATCTACAAGTTCAAGCGGGTCTAATCCGTTTCCAAGTGATTTACTCATCTTGCGTCCCTGTTTGTCGCGTATTAGCCCGTGAATGTATATGTCGCGGAAAGGCGCTTTTCCTGTAAACTCCAATCCCGCCATAATCATTCTTGCAACCCAGAAGAAAATAATGTCGTAAGCTGTTATAAGGGTTGTAGTAGGGTAGAAACGATCAAGATCGGGAACATTTTCATTTTTTCCTTCCCAGCCTAAAGTGCTGAAGGGCCAAAGCCAGCTTGAGAACCATGTATCAAGTACGTCAGGGTCTTGTTCGATGTTTTTGCTCTTGCAATCAGGGCAGGTATCAATATCGTTTCGCGTAACGGTTAGTTTACCGCAGTCTAGACAAGTCCATGCAGGGATTCTGTGCCCCCACCATAATTGACGGCTAACGCACCAGTCTCTGATATTTTCCATCCAGTGTTTATATGTGTTTTCCCATTTTTTAGGATAGAAAATAATTTCGCCTTTTTGCCAGCAAGCAAGAGCTTTTTGCGCTAAAGGTTTCATTCTTACAAACCATTGCTCAGAAAGGAAAGGCTCAATTACTGTATGGCATCTGTAACAATGCCCCACTGAATGTTTAATAGGCTCGTCTTTTACAAAGAAACCGCCTTCGATTAAGTCTTTAATTACTTCTTCTCTTGCTTTTTTTACAGATAATCCCCTGTATTTTTCAGGTACATTTTCGTTTAACGTTCCGTCCGGGTTTAAAATATTAATAACTGCCAAATAATGTTTTTTGCCGAGTTCCCAGTCGTTAGGATCGTGGGCAGGGGTAACTTTTAACGCGCCTGTTCCGAAAGAGCGGTCAACGTATGTGTCAAAGATTAAAGGTATATCTCTTTCTGTAAGAGGCAGGCGGAATGATTTTCCCTTAAATGACGCATAACGCTCATCTTCGGGGTGGACTGCGACAGCACTGTCACCTAACAAGGTTTCAGGGCGTGTAGTTGCAATTTCTACAAATTCCTTCTGTCCCTCTCCTTTAAAATAATAGCGTATATGATACATTTTGCCTTGTGTATCTTCATGATCCACTTCATCGTCGGCTAACGCTGTCCCGCAGGAAGTGCACCAATTTACAAGGTAATTTCCTTTATATAAAAGATCGCGCTCAAAAAGGGTGACAAAAACCTCGCGCACCGCGCGTGAGAGACCTTCGTCCATAGTAAAACGCTCTCTTTTCCAGTCAACACTAGCCCCAATTTTTTCAAGCTGTTTAGTAATTATTTCATGATGTTCTTTTTTTACTTTCCATGTTTCTTCAAGAAATTTTTCCCTTCCAAGTTCCCTTCTGCTTTTTCCTTTTTCTTTGAGCTTGCGTTCCACCACATTTTGAGTTGCGATACCCGCATGATCTGTTCCCGGCAGCCATAGGGCAGGAGAGCCGTTCATTCTGTGAAAGCGGATGATTATATCCTGTAAACTTAAGTTCAGCCCATGCCCCAGATGCAGTACACCTGTTACATTTGGCGGAGGTATTACAATAGTAAAGGGTTTGCCGCCCTCATTTTTCGGGGCAAAAGCGTTGTTTTCTTTCCATAACTTATAGATACGGTCTTCAAATGATTTAGGGTCATAGGCTTTTGCAAGTTCAATTGAGTTCATAAGTGAATAATACGGTTTTTATAAAAAGTTTTCAACAAGTAATAGAGACTTCGTTGTAAATATAGGAAGCATCACCTTTACAAGGCTCGCTTTAAATATTCTTTATTTTTCTTCTAACTTAAGCTTTACTACAGCACGCACAGCCCGTGCAGCCTCTTCGCTGATATTGCATTTTTTTATCATTTCATGCAGATCGCTTGCAGCGATATTTTCAAGCGATTCATAGACTTTCATAATTGACAGTGCGCGCTTTGGCCCTATCCCTTCGATAGATTCGAGTACCGAAAAAAATAAATCTTTTGATCTAAGACGCCGGTTAAAACCTGTTGCAAAACGGTGGCATTCATCGCGGACATGCTGTAAAATTTTTAATGCCTCTGATTGCCTTGATAATATTATCGGCTCTTTCGCTTGCGGCAGCCAAAGTTCTTCTTCGCGTTTTGCAAGACCCGCAATGCTGCAATCAATCCCCAGATCGTCTAACACTCCTTTTGCGGCATTTACTTGCCCTATGCCGCCGTCAACAAGTATTAAATCCGGCAATTCTTTTCCTTCACGTATAAGCCGTGAATAACGCCGTCTTACAACTTCGCGCATGGCGGCAAAGTCATCTACTATGCCGATAACCGTTTTCAGTTTAAAATAGCGGTAATTCTTGCGGTCAGGAATACCGTTTTTAAATGAAATTAACGAAGCTGTAGGATGCTTGCCGTCAAGCTGCGCGATATCAAAACCTTCAATGCGCTCAGGTCTTATTTCCAAATTAAGAGCATTCATAAGTTCATCTAAGGCAGGACCCGCTCCTCTTTCCTTAAGTCTTTTGCGTAAATCTTCTTGCGCATTCAAATGAGCCATTGCAATAATTGCTTCATGATGTTTTTCATTAGGGTTTAAAAGCTCAGGTTCGCAGGCGAATTTTAATTTAAACCAATTTTTTAACAGAGCAAAATTTTCTATTTTTTTTTCTCTGGTTTGAAAAAAAATCTTTGCAGGCGGAGTCCTTACGGGGTCGTAATAAGTTGTAATAAAAAGTTCAAGAGATTCATTTTCATCTGCAGCAGAGCGGGTGCGGAATAAATCGCGTCCTGTCATTTTTCCGCCGCGCATGGAAAAGACGGTAAAGCTAGTAAGTACGCCTTCTTCAGCCCATGCGATATAATCTCTGTCTTCCGGGTTGTGATCTTCTACCGCGTTTTCTTCTCCGGTTAGGTTTTCTATCGCTTTTATTGCATCTCTTATTTGCGCTGCCCCTTCAAATTGCATCATCCGCGCCGCTTCATGCATTTTAGCGGTTAAGTCTATTATTAGCGCGTCCGTATCACCTGACAGCAGTTTTTTAACGCGCTCTACATGAAGAGAGTATTCATCAATTGTGATTTTATTGCAGCAGGGGGCCAAACATCGCTGTATGTGATAGTACATACAAGGTCCGTTTTTTTTTATTTTTTTACATTTACGCAGGGGGAAAAGTTTATCAATTGTTTCAAGCATAGCGTCAACCGCTCCGGTATTCGGGAAGGGTCCGAAATAAATACTTTTATCTTGGATAATACGGCGTGTTTTAAAAATGCGCGGGAAATCTTCGTTTGTTATACGGATAACAGGATAGGTTTTCCCGTCTTTTAAGTTGATATTATATTTTGGCGAATGTTGTTTGATTAAAGTATTTTCCAGCAAAAGCGCATCATATTCATTTGCGGCAATGATGGTTTCTATGCTATGCACATGACGGATAAGAGTGGAAGTTTTTATGTCTTTTTCCCCTGAAAAATACGATCTTAGCCTGTTTTTTAGTGATTTTGCCTTGCCGACATAGATGATACTCTCATCTTCGGCTTTCATTATGTAGACACCCGGTTCTGACGGGGCATCTGCAATAGCCGCTTTTAGTTTAGCCCTGTTATTTTCAGAATTTATTTGACTTTCCATATCATTTTTTGCCGATATTTATAGAAAATACCGTTTATAAACGGCAAAAAATAAGGAAAGCATGAAAAAATTACTTGTTGTCATATTCATAGTATACATCGGACTTCTTGTTTGCGGTAGTGTATTTGCAATCGGGGAAAGAACGATTTCACTTGGCGGCGCTGAGACATGGATAAGTACGGAAAATAGAACCGGTATTACTGAAACTAAAGATGTCAGACCCCATCCGGTACTGCTTCTAACTTCTGTCCCGAATGGAAACTTATTGCCTTTAAAAGAATCATCTCTTGATCTTTCTATTTCTTTTAACGAAAGAGACACAAGGCTTTTTTCGGACAGTACTAACCGATACAGAGTAACAACGCACGAAAATGTAAGCACTGCCGGCATTCCTTATGCAAGAGGCGGACAAGGAGCTGCTTTGTTCGGCAGCGCAGGAGCTGTTACAGTTGTGCCTCAAAACAGCAACGCTCTTTTTGCACCAGGTAATAGGATTGATGATTTTACTGTTGAGTTTTGGATGTATCCTTTAAACCTTGAAAACGGCGAAAAAATATTGACATGGCTGACACCTGTTTCCGGCTCAACACAGAGGATACAATGCATTTCTTCACGTAACAGATTACATTGGTCTTTTATTAATTTTTTTGCATCTGCGTCAGAAATACAAGTTACATCTTTTATCAATATAGAATTTTCAGGTAACACGCCTGTCATTCCTAAAAAGTGGAGTCATCATCTAATCCGTTTTGATTCGCAAACAGGAATGATTGAATATCTTGTAGACGGGGTAAGCGAAGCGATAGTTTATGCAACAAAGACAGGCAGAGAAAACATTGAGGTTTATACACCGATTGCACAAGAAGGCGGTTTCTTTACGCTCGGAGAAAGTTTCAAAGGTTTTCTTGATGAATTTAAAATCTATAATGAGTGCGCACAGCGTTCTGTAATGCAAAAGTTTCCTGTTTACGGAGGCAGGATGGAAACAAGAGCTATCGATCTTGGAAATAACGCAAGCAGTGTAATGAAGATCGATGTAAAAGGCGGCAGAACAAGCATAACGGCTGCAAGCAATACATCTGTCAGCGGTATTTCAGCGCAAGCAGGCACTATAAGAAGCAGCTCTGTAAACTTCGTTAGTGTAATAAACGAATTCCGCGAAAACGGAAATTTCATTTTCTCCGATGATTCACAGTTAAATTTTTATATCCGTGCCGGTTTTAATCCCTATTCTATGAACGCTTCCCCGTGGATAAGGTTTACGCCGGGAGAAGAAATCTTTGATATCGGCGGGCGTTATGTGCAAATAGCGGTTGATTTTTATCCCTCATCTGACGGAGAGGTCAGCCCGTATCTGGAAGGGATACAGGTTGTTTATAGACCCGCAGAAATGCCTCTTCCCCCCCGCAGTTTAATCGCCGTAGCCGTTGACGGAGGCGTCAATTTAAGGTGGAGGCATAGTGCAAATATCAATACAGCGCAAGCTGATACATCAGGATATCTGATATATTACAGTGCTGTAAGAGATGAACTTTTCGGAAAAGACGCTCTTTTAGGCTCATCTCCTATAGATGCAGGAATGACCAACAGCATTTTTATAGACGGGTTAAAAAACGGCACTCTCTATTATTTCAGGGTAGCCGGTTACAACCGTATAACAGGCGAAAGTATAAATATAGGCGAATTTTCAGCAGAGGCAACAGCCCGGCCGCTTTCCGGTCTTTAAAATACCTTTATGCTTAATAGTTGATTTTTACATTTCCATTGTAATATAATTAAAATATATGCACGATAAAGGATTATTTACAGCGCGTTTTTGGGGAGTACGAGGCTCTATCCCATGTCCGGGACCTGATACAGTGGTTTACGGGGGAAACACATCCTGTATCGAAATACGGGTTAATGACCGTCTTTTTATTATTGATTTCGGCTCCGGCGCACGTCTTTTAGGCGATTGGCTGATTGCAAATGACCTTAAAAAAAACGGAAAAATAAGCGCAGATGTTTTTTTATCTCACACCCATTGGGATCATATAATGGGTTTTTTAATGTTTTCTCCTATTTATATTACAAATGTAGAACTACGGATAACAGGGCCATCCCCGGACAAAGACACTTTAAAAGGTATTTTCGAAGCGCAATTTTCACATAATTACTGGCCTGTAAGCATTGATGAACTAACCGCATCAATCAAATACAAACAAATAAAAGAAACCACTCTAAAATATGACGGCGGAATTAATGTCACCAGTATTTTTTTAAACCATCCCACAGATTGCCTGGGTTACCGTTTTGATTATCAGGGTAAATCAATAGCTTTAATTTTTGATCATGAGCAAACTTCCGCCGAAGGAAACGAAAAAATTACCAATTTTGTAAAAAACACTGATATTTTAATTCATGATGCCCAATATGCAGAAGAAGAATATCCCACCCACACAGGCTGGGGGCATTCCACTATGGAACACGCAGTTAAAACAGCCGCCGATGCTGGAGTGAAAAAGCTTATTTTATTTCACCACGACCCGTCTCACACAGACAGCCAGCTGGAACAATTTGAGAAAAAATTTGCAGGTAACAAGGTGGAAATCGCTATGGCAAAAGAAGGCATGATCTTAGAAGTGTGATTTTATTTTACAACTGAAAATCCACCCCTAATTTTTCCGCAATCATTTTCATTTCCGCATAAGTTTTTTCATTAACAGGGATGTGCCCTTTGATTCTTGTGTTTAACAGCTCTGTTTCTTTTTCGCCGTGTGTGTAGATACGCTTGCAGCCTTCGGCTTTTTTGCTGTCACGCAATTCCTGTAAAAACTTTGACATATTTTCTTTAATAAGATTTTTTTCGCCGAAGATACCGTAGTCTATTGCCATGAAATAATGGCAGATGCCTGTGTGCCCCGGTTTTCTGTTTACATGGTTTGATGTTAATCCGCCTGAAATTACTGCAGAAAAAAGATCGACAATGACACCTAACCCGTAACCTTTGTGACCTCCGTTTAAAATACCAAGTCCGCCGAGGGGCGCGATGCCTCCGCCTGTTTTTGCGATTATGCTGTCTATTACTGTCGCCGCGTCATTGCATGGTTTGCCTTCTGCATCAAGCGCCCAATTATCGGGCAGGGGAGTGCCTGTTTTTCTGTAAACCTCTAAAGTGCCCCTTGGGACAACGGTTGTGCTTGCATCATATGAAAAGATAAAAGGAGAGGCGGGCATTGCAAGGGCAAGCGCATTTGTTCCCGTCATCGCCTGCGATCCGAAGGTCGGCACGCAGATCGCTTCGGTATTTGTCATACTCACGCCGATTAAATCATGAGCCGATGCCATTTCCGTATAATACCTTGCAATTCCGTAGTGATTTGAATTGCGTATTGTCACCATTCCGCAGCCTGATGTTTTCGCTTTTTGAATAGCAAGTTTCATCGCTTCTACACCTGCAAGCTGCCCCATACGTTTATTCGCTTCGATACATGCTGATATTTGCGTCTCATGAACAATTTGTGTTCTTGCAGATACATCAACCTGTCCTGATGTAATTTCATCATGATAACGGATTAGCCTTTGCACTCCGTGAGATTCAATCCCGTAAAGGTCTGCTTTTATTATAACATCGCTTATTATTTTGCTTTCTTCGATAGAAAAACCGTAAGCGCGGAATAATAATTCGCAAAAACTCCGCGCTTTGGCAGTATCAATATTAATATAATTGACAGTTTGATTTGTGTTATCTGCAAACTCTGTTTGTGCCATCATCCTATCGCTTTTTTAAGCTCATCAACCTTATCTGTTTTTTCCCAGGGGAATTCAGATCGTCCGAAATGCCCGTAAGAAGCTGTTTTTAGATAAATAGGTTTACTAAGATCTAATGTCTTGATGATTCCTGCAGGGCTTAAATCAAAAACCTTTGACACTGCTTTTTCAATTTTACTTTCATCAACTTTTGCAGTGCCGAATGTGTCAACCATAATTGAAACAGGGAAGGGTACTCCGATAGCATAAGCGAGCTGGATTTCGCACCTTTGTGCAAGTTTAGCAGCCACTATGTTTTTTGCCACATAACGCGCCGCATAAGCTGCTGAGCGGTCAACTTTGGTTGGGTCTTTTCCTGAGAATGCCCCTCCTCCGTGCCGTCCCATGCCGCCGTAAGTGTCAACTATAATTTTGCGCCCTGTAAGCCCTGAGTCTCCGAAGGGACCGCCGATTACAAACCTGCCTGTGGGGTTAATGTAATAATTTGTTTTTTTATCTAAAAGCCCTGTCGGTTCAAGAACAGGTTTAATTATTTTTTCGATGACGGTTTCTTCGATTTCTTTGTAAGATACACTTGGATCATGCTGATGCGAGATAACAACAGTGTCAATGCGGACAGGTTTATATCCTTCATATTCAATTGTTACCTGGCTCTTTGAATCAGGGCGCAGCCAATTGATTGCATTGGTCTTGCGTAATTTTGATGCGCAGAGTAAAAGTTTATGCGCCAGCATGATAGGCATGGGCATAAGCTCTTTTGTTTCATCGCACGCAAAGCCGAACATCATCCCCTGATCGCCTGCTCCCTGCTGCCCTTTGAATTTTTTCAAACCTGTACCGGAAACCCCCTGAGAAATATCCGGTGATTGGTTGTGAACCATGCTCAATACAGCCATTGAATTGTAGTCAAGACCGAATGAAGGGTCTGTGTAACCTATCTGTTTGGCAACTTCGCGGATTATATGCGAAAATTCCACATAGGTATTGGTTGTAATCTCTCCTCCGACTAAAACAAGAGAAGAAGAAACGAAGGTTTCGCATGCAACGCGGCTTAAAGGGTCGTCTTTAAGGCACGCATCCAAAATTGCGTCAGAAATTTGATCGCAGAGCTTATCAGGATGCCCCTCTCCTACCGATTCCGATGTAAAAAAATAACGTGATGTTTTCATAATTAACTCCTAATTTGAGCCGCGTGAGCGGCGATTTTAATCGAAAACACCGCAAAGCGGTGTTATAACTCCTTAAATAGTAATATATTAATTTAAAAAAAAACCGGCTCTTTAATAATCAGAAGCCGGTTAATAAATGTTTTAAAATAAATTACAAGCTGTTGGCAAGCTTACGCATACCGTCGGCTGTTTCTGTTCTTTTCCTGCTTCTTTCAACATTTGATAAGTCTAAAATAACACCTTTAACGGCGCTTCTTCCTTCAGGATTTGCAAGGTTTACCTGAAGATTAGGGATTGTAAGTTCCATTCCCGGCTGGATTTTATCCGGGTCAAGGATAGTGTTTTTTGAAGCAAGCATAATTACCGGGTAGTAAAAAGCAGGAGTTTCCACACCTCCATATGCGTTTCTTGCAATATTGGCTAGCGTATCACCGCTTTTTACGGTGTATTTTGTTGCCCCTGCAACGATAAGACCTGAGTGCTTGTCATAGATTTTGCTGAAAGAATCATCACTAACCTTTGTTGCACAGGATGCAAATAGAAAGACGGCAATAATTAATGCAGATAAAGCAATTTTTCTCATAATATTCCTCCGAATTTAAAATATAATATGTTATTAGTATCTCCCATGATTCTTTGAATTGTCAACGATTATTTTTTATAATCATTTTAACATAAGCTAAAAATCATTAAAAATGCTTGAAATGCCTGTAAAAAACATATTTACCATATTGATTAATAGAGTTATACTGTAATAAGTAATAATGAGGAGGCAGACATGGAAAAACAATCAACCTTACCGGCGCTCAATAAACGGCAGCTCGGCGTTGTCGTCCCTGTCGGGGCATTACGTACCAAAAACGGAATCGGAGTAGGCGAATTTTCCGATTTATGTGATTTTGCTGTTCTCTGTAAAAAGATGAAATTAGGGTTAATTCAGATTTTACCTGTAAATGATACGGGGTTTGAAAGTTCCCCGTATTTTAGCATGACGGCATTCGGGCTTCATCCGCTTTATTTGCGTATCGAGGAATTAGAAGAATATAACCCCAAAGAAATATCGGTTAGAAAACGGATAAAAGCCGCAAGGGATAAATTCGATAACAGAAAACGGTATTCCCATTACGAAGTTTTAAAAGAAAAACTTGAAATCTGCCGTGAGATTTTTAATGCCTGCAAATCGGAAATTTTAAAAAAATCCGCTTTGTTATCATGGATCGAAAAAAATACATGGGTAAAGGAATATGCTGTTTACCGCAGATTAAAAGAATTAAATAACGGTAATTCATGGAAAGATTGGAAGGAGTACAGCTCTGTAACAGCTCAGGAGATTGAAGCTCTTTGGAATGATAAATCATTGCGCGAAGAACATTTTTTCTGGGCGTGGCTTCAATATGCTTTGAACAATCAATTTTTAAATGCTTCTAAAAAAATCACAGAAGCAGGTATAGTCCTTGAAGGCGATCTGCCTATTTTAATGAACGAAGACAGCTGCGATGTTTGGGCGCATCCTGAAATATTTAATCAAGGGCTTTCTGCAGGCGCGCCTCCTGATATGTACAGCCCGGAAGGTCAGAATTGGGGTTTCCCGATTTACAACTGGGAAGCGCAGGAGCAGGATAATTTTAAATGGTGGAAAAGCCGCCTTGCAGTAGCGGAAAAATATTATCATGCTTACCGTATCGATCATGTTTTGGGCTTCTTCCGTATCTGGGCAAGTTCTCCTAGGGATTATTCATCAGCGCTTGGGCATTATGTTCCTTATACGCCTATAACCGCCTCCGATTTAAAAAAGATAGGTTTTGATAAAGGCAGAATCCGCTGGGTATCTCAGCCTCATATACCTACAAATGATATTTGGGATGTTCTTAAAAAAAATTGGGGCGGCTCTTATACCGATGCAGAACTTTCAGTTGCTGCAAACAAAGTTTTTTCATTAGTATTTGATCGTGTAAAAAAAGAAGAATTGTGGCTGTTTAAAAAAACAATTAAAGGAGAAAAAGATATTGATGCTTTGAATATTCATCCTGCCGTTAAAAAATATCTTTTAGAAAAATGGAAAGACAGGGTGTTCCTTGAATATGAAAAAGGAAAATTTTTCCCGATTTGGTATCATGGAAATTCAAAAGCATATTCAAGCTTTTCAAAGGAAGAAAAAGCGGTGCTTGAAGCGCTTATTGAAAAACGCCGTATAAAATCAGAAAAAATATGGGCTGCTTTAGGAAAAAAACTTCTTACCGTATTAGTTGAATCATCTTCTATGCTTCCCTGCGCGGAAGACTTAGGCGCTGTTCCTGAATGTGTTCCTAAGGTGCTAGGTAAATTAAAAATACTCGGTCTTCGGGTGATAAGGTGGTTCCGTGCTTGGGATAAAGAAGGGCAGCCTTATATCCCGTTTGAAGATTATCCGCAATTAAGTGTTTGCACAGCGGCAGTCCATGACAGTTCTACAATTCGTGAATGGTGGGAAAAAGAAGCAGATCAAAAACAATTTTCAAGTTTTATCGGCGTTCCTTCTCTTCCTAAAGTTTATAATCCGGGAACTGCAAAAGTTATCCTTTCAAAAGCGGCGAGCGCAAGATCGCGTTTCCGAGTCTTTCAGATTCAAGATATTTTGCATCTTTCAAACAATTGGTATTCTGAAAACCCGCAAGATGAAAGAATTAATGTGCCGGGAACTGTAGCTGATTTTAATTGGACTTACAGGCTTCCGGCTTTAATTCACGAGATTGCAAAGGATAAAGAATTAATTCAGACAGTCAGGCAGTTAAGTAAAATAAAACCTGCCAAGAAAAACAAATAAATTTATTTTTGGAGTTATGATGTTTAGACGATTTTCACAAGTATTTGTTACTTTATTTTTACTTTTATTGACATTGATATTTTTATCATGTGTTTCAAGCGGCTCTTCAAATTCAAAGAAAAGCATTAATATCAGTAAAACAACTCCTGCGTGGGTTAATGATGTTTATTCCTCTTATGATAAAGCAAGATATGTTGCGGCAACAGGTTTTGCAGGAAGCCGTGAACAGGCAGAAGGAAATGCCCTTGCCGCTCTTACATCTTTTTTCGGGCAGACAGTGGAAGTTGATCGAAACGCGGTTTCTTTTTTCAGGCAGGCGGTAGTTAATAATGTTATTAATGAATGGATTGATACAGATGAAATGAGAACTAACATAAAAACAACTGCAAGCATGGATAATTTAATGGGAGCGGAAATTGAAGAAGTATGGTATGATTCAAAAGAGATTTATTATGCAGTAGCGGTAATGGAAAAGCAGCGCGCTATCCGTATTTACAGCGATTTATTAAAAGCTAACCTTAACATTATTAAAAACCTTGTTGCAATGACACCTAACGAGAGAAATTCAATGGAAGGTGTTATCCGTTACCGTTTTGCCGCCTCTGTTGCAGACATTAATGTTTCATATAAAAATATTATTACTTTATTAAACGGAACTGTTACTGAAAATATTGTATCAGGAGATTCTTACCGTCTTGAAGCGCAGAATATAATTAAAATAATTCCTATCAATATAAGGATATCCAATGACAGAAACGGAAGAATTTTCGGCGCTTTTGCAAAAACTTTTACAGATTGGGGTTTTGAGGCTCAAACAGGTACAACAAACGCACGTTATATTTTGGATGTAAATATAACTCTCTCCCCTGTTGATCTTCCGGCAAATCCTAATATTTTTGCACGTATTGAATTGGCTGCGAATTTTACAGATACAAGAGCGAACCTTGTTTTAATTCCTTATACATTTAACAGCAGGGAAGGGCACACTAACCGCGCAGAGGCGGAAAACCGTTGTATAATGGTTGCAGAGCGAAGTGTTAATGAAGAGTTTGCTTCTCTTTTGTCCGCTTATCTTTCCCGGTTAATGCCTAAAAAATAAAGAGGCGCAAACAGGGTTTGCAAACTCTGTTTACGCTGTTTTTTTATTAAGTTCGGGAGGCATGGGAGGGGGACCAATGTCAGATCAATATATTTACAATTACAACGATATTATTAAAGTTTTGCCTGCGTGGGCGCAGGAACTGGCGAATAAATACCGATCAAAAACCGCTAATTTATATATACTGCACGGTAATATCAGGGATTTTCTTCCTCATGAAAGAAAAGAAGGGGAATTTAATTTTACAAGATTGCAGGATTATATATCGGAAATTTTATTCGGAAACAGGGAGATAATCGCTTTTTATGACCGTTCAAGCGGAATCACTTTTTGCCAGCAGCAAATGGAGAGCGCATATCTTGAGGCGGCTCCCAAATTTGCTCTTAGCTCTGATGCAGATAACGGCGATTTTCTTTCTACAGATCCGGAAAGAAGTTTCCCTTATATCGAAAAATATTTTCTCTCTCAGATTCCAAAAGATAAAAAAACAAAATGCCGCATGGTTTTTATTATTGATCATGCAGATTACATTGCCCCTGCAGGAGATTTAATCCGTCTTTCCGATACAGACCGTTATTGCATTGTAACTTTTAAAAGATGGGCGACAGATCCTAAATTTATAAAAGGCGATATTTCCGTCATTTTGTTAGCCGAAAATCTCTCTGATATTTCTTCGCGCCTTACAAGTTCTCCTTCGACTGTAAAAATAAGCGTTCCCTTTCCTGATGAAAAAATAAGGGCAAGTTATCTCCGCTCCAAAGAAAAGGAAGGAAAACTTTTGCTTGATAAAGGGTTAACGCCTGAAAAGTTAGCCGCTATTACATCGGGTTTAAATCTTATGAATCTAAACCGTCTTGCTTCTGAAAGTTTTGAAAAAGATGAGCCTTTATCATTGGAGTTTATGCGGAGAAAGAAAAAAGAAATTATCGAAAACGAAGCCGGAGGGCTTTTAGAGTTTATGGAAACTACTTATGATCTTTCCCATGTATCAGGGCATGATTATATAAAGAAGCGGTTTAAAAATGCGGTTAAAGCGATAAAAAGGGGAAGACCCGATGTTCTTCCTATGGGCTACTTAATGGCAGGACCTGTAGGGACAGGAAAAAGTTTTATGGTTAACGCCTTTGCAGGAGAGATAGGAATCCCGATGGTAAAGTTCCGTAACTTCCGCACAAAGTGGCAGGGCGAAACAGAATCAAATCTTGAAAAAGTTTTAAATATTCTTGTTGCAATGGCGCCGGTTGCTGTAATGGTAGACGAAGCGGATGCATTTTTAGGAGATCGCAATCAGGAAGGAGACTCAGGCACAAGTAACCGCGTATTTGCGCAAATAGCATCTTTTATGGGAAACACAGAGTATCGCGGAAAAATAATTTGGTTTTTAATTACATGCCGCCCCGATTTAATTCCAATCGACTTAAAAAGGCAGGGAAGAGCCGAAGAGCATCTTGCCCTTTTTTATCCTGAGTCAAAAAAAGACAGAGAAGATTTATTCAAAACCCTTGTTAGAAAATTAAAATTAGATATACGAAATTTTTCCATCACAGACCTTTTCAGAAAATACGATCATGAATATTCAGGCGCAGATTTAGAAGCTGTTCTTGTCCGTGCAGAGCACCTCGCAGCCATTGATGACCGCGTATTTATTAAAAAAGAAGACATGGAAGAAGCGATGAGCGATTTCCAGCCTGCAGCCTACCCTGACGAAGTGGAACTTCAAACCCTTGTAGCGGCTTTGGAATGTACCTCCAAAGAGATGATTCCTGCAAAGTTTAAAAACATGACGCGCAGCAAGATTATAAGCCGCATACAGGAATTAAAGGTCTTTTTAGGTGAGAGGTAATTAAAAGGCAGCAGCTGATTTTGAAAAACAAATTCGGAAAAAAAATTGAATTATTGGCTCCCGCAGGAGATTTTTCCCGTTTAAAAACCGCCTTTTATTTCGGCGCAGATGCAGTCTACATAGGAGGAAAGGAATATGGGTTGCGTGCAAAAAGCGGAAATTTTTCTGATGAAGAAATAATAGAAGCAGTTAAATATACTCATGCTCTTGGAAAAAAAATATATGTTACCGTAAATATATTTGCAGGAAATGCAGATATAAGCGGAATTGAAAAATACGCTTTATTTTTGGAAAAAGCAGGCATTGATGCTGTTATTATTTCTGATCTTGGAGTATTAAAAATTTTTAAATCATTAACAAATTTGGAAATACATATTTCTACACAAGCTAATGTTTGTAATTCATATGCGGCAATGCAATATGTACAGTTAGGTGCAAATCGCATAATTCTGGCTCGTGAGCTGCATATCGGGGAGATAAGTGAAATATGCAATTGTTTGGAAGAAAAAGCAGAAATAGAAGTTTTTGTTCACGGCGCAATGTGTATTTCATATTCAGGGCGCTGTTTAATGTCAAAATATATGACAGGAAGAGATGCCAATCGCGGCGATTGTGCATATCCGTGCCGTTATAAATATGTATTGCAAGAAGAGAAGAGGCAGGGAGAATATTTCCCGATAGAAGAAGATTCTAACGGCACATATATAATGAACAGCTGCGATTTATGTTTAATTGAAAAATTAAACGAATTAGCCGCCGCAGGGAGTGCAAGTTTTAAAATAGAAGGCAGAATGAAAAATGAATATTATGTGGGAGGGGTTGTAAACACATACAGAAGAGCAATGAACAAAGAAGAATTTGATTATTCAGGAGAGTTGGAGAAATTGCCTCATCGCCCTTATACAACAGGTTTTACTTTTAATGATGAGCAAAAAGAATTTTCTAAGTCTTCTGCAATCATTGTGAATTATCAAATTGCAGCTTTGGTAACAGAGAATAATCAAGAGGTTAAAATCAGAGTTAAAAATAAAATTAAAAACGGAGATGAAATAGAAATATTATCTCCTTTGGAATACAACGGAAAAACATTTGTGTATAACGGTGATACTTTAAGTATTCCTGAGCAGATTGTATCTATAGATTGCCCGTATAAATTACAGCCTTATGATATTTTAAGAAAAAAAGTGTAGTGTAATAGCCAAACTCATGAAAAAACATTAAAATAAAAAAATGAAAAATAATTTTCTTCAAAACCAAGTTTTGCAAACTGCCCGCCGTTTATTTTTAGTTCTTGCAGGCGCAGTTCTTATGGCTTTCAATATCAATACCTTTGTCAATGCCGGAGGTCTTCTTCCTGGCGGCTTTATGGGTTTAACCCTTCTTCTTCAGGAAATATTCTCGCACTACTGGCAGCTGACTGTGTCTTTCAGTGTAATATATTATATTTTAAATGCTGTGCCTGCCGCATTTTGCTTTATATTTATCGGAAAAAAATTCACTCTTTATTCAATATTGATGGTTTTTGTTTGCGGAATTCTTACAGACTGGATGCCGTCAATGTTTACCAGTTTTTTAACAACGCATGATATCCTGCTTTCATCGGTTTTCGGCGGGCTTCTTAACGCCCTTGCTATAAGCCTTTGCCTTCATGCGGATGCTGCTTCAGGAGGCACTGATTTTATCGCCATCTTTATTTCTGAAAAATATCATAAGGATGCATGGAATTATATTTTTGGTGTTAACTGTGTAATTCTTGCCGCAGCAGGTATTCTTTTTGGTTTAGACAGGGCGTTATACTCCATAATTTTTCAATTTACAACTACTATGTCGCTAAAGGTTCTGTACAAAAATTATCAGCAAAGAACCCTTCTTATAATCACCAATAAGCCCGATGATATTTCTAAAATGATAAGCCACCTTGCAAATCATGGAGCGACATTAATTGATTGTTTCGGAAGTTACGAAAAAGATAATAGAACTCTTCTTTATTCTGTAGTAACAGCAACTCAGATCAAAAAACTAATTCCTGCCATTAAACAGATTGATCCGGAAGCATTTATCAATGTGTTAAAAACATATCAGCTTAACGGCAGGTTTTATCAAAGACCTAAAGATTAATCATATCGTAATTTAATATCACGATATGATTAAAATCTAATACTTTCCTCCGCCTCCGCCATGGCTCCTCCCGGAAGAGCTTGTATGAGACCTTCCGCCGCCTCCGCCGCTGCTTATCGTATTATTGCTGTTACTTTGTATTTTTGTTTTTGTTACTGTACTGAAAAGAAATTTATCATCCTTTACTTTAAATGCAAGGCTTCCAGGAACTACATAGGCGGAAGCTTGAGTTTGCATAAGAGCGGTGTTCATACCTTTTCTCCAGCCGCTTACTACGCCTAATCCGATTAAAAATGATAACGCCCAAGAGATTATTACAAGGAGTATATTCCATTCATGGAAAAAATTATAGCGTCTTCCTTTTGCATCAAGTTCTAAGAATTTTTCCCAGTAGTATAAAATGGTATAATAAGCGCTGTAATAATCTCCGGCTTGAAGATATTTTACCATTTCTGATTCTGTTTTTTTCTCTGCACTGGAAGTGAAGATTTTTATCCCCCTGCCTGATGTGCTGAACCAATAATCCCTGCTGTCTGTTACCTGTAAAAATATGCAGCCGTCTCTGTTATTTCCAAAACCATAACCGTTGTTATCAAAAAAATCAGCGGCATATTCCATAGGTGTTTTACTGCCGATATTTTTTTCCGTTAAAATAATAAAATCAAAATTATAGGTTCTGGAAAGTGTATCAATAAGTCCGGAAAGAGTCGCTTTTTCGTTTATGTTTAAAAGAGATGCATTATCAATTATTCTTTCTTGTGCGTAAGCTTTAGGTAAGGTTATCAATATAATAAATGTTAGTATAAATAGTTTTAATGAATATTTTTTCATAATAACTCCTATGTGAAGATGCGTAATGCTTGAATAATAAGCGTAAAAACCGCTCCGATAATGCCTGTATACATAAGCCTGTACTTCCATACTTTGCCTTGATCGACAGGTAATCTTCCTACAAGTTTTCCTGTTTGCCCGTTCATCAAAAACATATAAGTTTCGTTTTTGTATTTTGTGTTTAAAATCCATGCAGGCAGTAAACTGTAACTTACTTTGCCGTTTTCTACGCTGACAGCAGAATTCTCAACTTGAACAGTTTGATATCCGGAAACAGATTGCCTGAATTCATTTTCTACTGTTTTCTTGATTCTTTTTTCCGCTCTTCCTTTGCTGTTATCTGCATCAACATCATATTTTTCCGCAATATAGCCTGAAAGAAAAGCGGTTGCAAAATCTTTTATCTCGGCAAAAACAAACGGTTCTATTGCATCCATGTAGCTGTCATCCATTTTTTCCGAGCCGTCAACAGGTATTTTTTCAAATGTCATGCCTCCGTCACGGACAATGGAGTAGTGATCTGTTTTTGTATAACTGTATTGCGAGTCGCGCCACACTTTTGTTTTTGTCGCTTTGTATCGGACATGCCCTGAAGCGCTTGCATCAAAAAGCCAGAATGGAAGATAAACACCTTGTATACTGTTGATGCGGTTTTCATTATTAAATGAATCAGGAAGAAGACGTTTTCCTTTATAAAAGTTTTTAAGCGCTTCAACAGCTTTCTTTTTATCCAGTTTAAAAGGAATAACAAATTCAGGTTTTAATAAACCTGTTAAACGCCTTAGCACTATCTGTGTATTGCCGCAGTTAGGGCAAACCATCGCCGCTGTATTTTTATCTCCCAGCAGTTCCGATCCGCAAGACGGGCAGGAGCCCTGTGTAAGATCGTTTAACTCATCTTCTTCCCATTCTTTAAGATTTGTGTTTTCATCCCAGCCGAAGGCGTCTTTATCTGCAACCGCAAGTTCTTTTTGGTACTCTTCTAAAGCTTTTATTTCAAATTCCGCATCACAGTAAGGGCATTTCATGCTTTGGGTTGAACTGTCAAACTTAACCGCTCCGCCGCAGTTAGGACATTTATATTCTTTTATTTCCATTTATTTATCCTAATCAGGGTTTTGGTTTGCCGCAGTCAGCGCAGAACTTTCCTGTGTTGCCTGCTTTTCCGCATGCACAAGTCCAATCGCCTGAAGGGGCGGGTTTGCCGCAGTCAGCGCAGAATTTTCCTGAATTACCGGCATGACCGCATGGGCAGGTCCAGCCTTGAACGGGAGCAGGCTGTCCGCAATCGGCGCAGAACTTTCCTGTGTTACCCGCTTTTCCGCAAGGACATGCCCAACCGCCTGCTGCCGGTTGGGGAGGAGCCGCTTGCTGTTGCTGCGCTCCCATTTGGAAAAGAGACTGGGGATTCATTCCGCCGGCTTGCCCTGCCATACCCATACCCATAAAACCTGTCATCGCACCTGCGGTGTTTCCCGCTGCTGTTCTCATCGCATCGCCTTGAGCGTTTACAAGAGAGGCGGCTGCCATTGTAGGATCGCGCATTACAGCTGCCGTCTGGAGCTGTTTGATGCGGTCTTCGTCTTCTTTCGGGGCTGTACAAGTTATTCCAAAGTTGACAATTTCTATACCGCGTACTTCCCTCCATTTATTGCTGAGCGCTTCGTTAAGGAGTTCAGCCAGTCTTTCGGTCTGAAAAGAAATTTCATGGTATTCCATCCCTGTCCCTAATTTTCCAAGTGAAGGTCCAAGAACGGTTATTATTTCGCTTTTTAATTGGCTGTCAATCTTATCTCTTGTGTAAAGGTCTTCAACATTTCCGCATACATTGCTGTAAAATAAAATGGGATTTATCATCCTGTATGAATATTCGCCGTTTGCCCTAAGGCTGATAGTAAGGCGGAGGTTGATGTTGGGATCAACAATAAGATAGGGAATAGGGTTTGGAGTGCCGTATTTATTAGACATTATTTCTTTAGTATTAAAATAATAGATACGCTGATCTTTTCCGGGGCTTCCGCCGTGTTTAATACGATCTCCAATGCTTTTAAAAATACCTACGATACTTTTATCGAGGCCTCCGTAAAAAATACTGGATTCGCTTGATTGATCGTAAGTGTATTTCCCTTCTTCCGAGCAGAATTCCATTATACGCCCGTTGTCGACAATGATAGCAGCCTGTCCCTTATTTACAACAATACCTGAACCGTTAGAGATAATATTATCTTCCCCTTTAGTATTACTGCTTCTGCCGCTAATCCTTTTTTGCCCCTTTGCCGCAAGCACATCTGCATCCAAACTCTCGCAAACAAAGAATTCAAGCCATTGATCGGCTAATGTGCCGCCCACAGCTCCTGTTAATGCTTTGATTAACCCCATAAAATCCCCCTTTTAATAAATATAATTTCTGATTATAATAAATTGTCACATGTTAATTGCTTTTTTGTCAATTGTATAAATATGTGTTTATGTTGCGCCCCTATGCGTTTTTATTTTATTTTTTTTATCAAAATTAGTAGAAAGAATTAAAAGTATAATATATAATTCCTTTACCCTTAAAATGGAGGTAATTTGTGCCTGACACTGAAAAAGAAACTGCACAAACAGAGTTTGCACAGACAGAAAAACCCGATGCTTGCTGCGCTGATAATTGCTGTGATAAAAAACAATTAAGCTTTGAAATTTCTGAAGCAGAATGGACTCAGTTGAAAGCTTTGCTTGATAAACGTTATTCAGAAATTGCTGCATTACTTAGATATAACAAAACAAAAGATGAATCGATACAAAAAATAAGCGCGGAAATTCAAAAGTACCGTGAAGGTTTTGCATATTCCGCTTTAAAACCATTTATAATTGCGCTTATCGCATTGCGTGAAGACTGCCGTAAATCTTTAAGAGATGCAAAACAGTTTGCATTAGACGATGAAAAAGCAAAAAAATATATTGATTATCTTGTTTCCGATTTTGAAGAAATGTTTTCCAATATCGGATTAGAGCGGAATAAAGAAATTACTATGAACGGAAAACCTCTTTATACTTCACCAAGATCCGAACAAAAATTATTTGCAGAAATTCTTGAGGGCGAACAAAAAGAAGAAGAAACAATATTAAGTAATACAGACAAAATAAAAAATACTTCTGAGCTTATCGAATATTTAAAAAATTGCGAAAGCGCTGTAAGGCTTGCGATTCAAAAGAAATCTGTAATTGATAAAACACTGCAAGATTATATTGCTTTAGCGTCCAGAACCGATGCAGAGCATTATTTTGCATTAGCAGCTCCTGTAGCAAAATCGCTTTATGCTTTATACGACAAGATTTCTGAAAAGAGTAAACCTGCCGGCACTCTTTCTGGGGAGCAACTTTTAAAATTATATCACGATATCCTTGTTGAAACAGGAAAAGGAATCTATGTTATTCTGACAGAAGCGGAAGTTATAATAGAAACATTAAAAGGCGAGTTTGACACACAAAAGCATAAAATTTTAAAAACAATTCCGACAACAGATGAGAGCCTTGACAGAACTATAGTGAATAGTTACACAGATTGTTATTCATTTGACGGTAAAGTAATATATCAATCTAAAGTAGATGTTTATAAATTACAATAAAATTTTTAATATTAAAAGGAGATTAACATGGGAAAGAAAATCGGTATCGACTTAGGCACAACATATTCGTGCGTAAGTTTTGTTGATGAAAACGGAATTGTAAAAATTATTGACAATTCCGAAGGTGAGCAGATAACACCGTCTGTTGTGTATTTTGCTGATAACAACGAGATTACAGTCGGTTCTACAGCACGTCAGGAAGGCGCTCTTACGCCGGAAAGACTTGTAGAACGTGTAAAGAATTATATGGGCGATCCTAATTTTTCAATTACACAGGACGGAGTTGATTATTCTTCTTCTGCAGTTTCATCTGTAATACTGCAAAAACTTGTCCGCGATGCGCAGACTTATTTAGGCGATTCAATTGACGGAGCTGTAATTACATGCCCCGCATATTTCGGCGATGCGGCGCGTGCAGCTACAAAAGCCGCAGGTGAAGGCGCAGGAGTAAATGTAATAAAAATATTAGATGAACCTGTTGCTGCAGGGCTTGCTTACGGTTATTCGCGTCAGGAAGATATGCAAAAAACCGTTTTAGTTTACGACCTTGGCGGCGGTACATTCGACTGCACTGTTTTAAAAATCAATTTTCAAGGCGACTCAAAAGAAATGGAGCAGATAACAACAGGCGGAGATCATCAATTAGGCGGCAAAGACTGGGATGCGCGTCTTTCAGATTATGTACGCAATGAGTTTGCACAAAGCAAAGGTGTCAGCGTTGAAGATATGGAGAACGATGCAGAATCAAGAGCATGGTTTTCTGAAAATATAGAAAAAGCAAAAAAATTGCTTACAAGCAAAACATCAACAGTGCTTACAGTTTCGTTTAACGGCGAGAAAGAGAAAATTGAAATAACACGCGAAGCCTTTGACAATGTAACAACTGCCGAACTTGAAAGAACAATACTTTTAGTTGACCAAATGTTAACTGCAAAAGATATGGTAATGGCAAAAGATATAGACGAAATTATTCTTGTCGGCGGTTCTACAAGAATGCCTCAAATACAACAAAAACTGGAGCAAACATACGGAAAACCGATCAGTTCGTTTGAACCCGATAAGGCAGTTGCAATGGGTGCGGCATTAGTTGCAAACGGCGCAAGTGTTGATGCATCAAGCGGCAGTGCCGGCTCTTCATCTTCAGGAGGAAAAGCGGTATTGGGCGGAGAAGCGGGTGCTATTGAAATCCAGAATGCAGACGGTTCTACTACAACATTTATAGAAAAATGTACAAAGAGTTACGGTGTAGTTGCGCTGCAAAACGGCAAAGAAATGGTAGGAAATATTATTTTAAAAGATACTGTTAAACCGGCACATGAAGAACGCGAATTCGGAACATCTTGTGCAAATCAAAGCAATATCAATTTACGTGTTTTTGAAAATATAATTCTGGAAAAAGATGCATCGATGGAAGAAAGCAAAGAAATGTATGAATCATGCTTGATTACATTAACTCCCGGATTGCCGGCAGACGCACCTATAAATATTATTTTTGATATAGACTGCAACGGAGAATTAACCGTAACAGCTATTGATCTTACAAATAATATACCGACAACAGTAAAGCCTGTCCGTATCGGAGGAGATGCGGCAACTGCCGGTATGGATGCAATAAAAAGAGCAACTTTAACATAAGCGGATGTATACGATAGAGGTAAGTCAATGGGTATTAATGTAGGCATCGATCTTGGCACAACATATTCTGCAGTTGCAGTTTATAGCAATGAATCAGGTGAATTAAAAATATTAAAAAACTCTGATGACAAGAATTATACTCCGTCTGTAACTCATATCGAGAACGGTAAAGTAAGAATCGGCGATGAAGCAAAACAGCTTCAAGGCTCCGGTGATTTAAATGCCGCATCTTTTTATAAGAGCATGATGGGTGAGAAAGGGTATACCTTGTATCTTGACGGTAAAGAATATTCACCGGAAGCTCTGTCAGGACTTTACTTAAAAGAATTAATAAAAGATGTATCGCAGCATAATAATGTTAAGATCGACGGGGCTGTAATTACATGCCCTGCATATTTTAATGAATCCCAGCGTCTTGCTACTGAAAACGCAGGCAATGCGGCAGGTATAAAGGTTTTAAAATTAATTAATGAGCCGACTGCCGCTATTATTGCCTACGGATTAACAGGTGATAAAAAAAAGAATGTAATGGTTTACGATTTAGGCGGCGGAACTTTTGACGTAACAATTGCGGAAGTTGACGGCACTAAAGTAAAAGTTTTAACAACGAACGGTAATCATCAGTTGGGCGGAAAAGATTGGGATGCGGTAATAGCCGATGATTTAAAACGCAAATTTTTTGATGAATTCAGCGTCAATCTTGAAGATAATTCAGAGGATTATTATCAGCTTAAAGTGCAATGCGAAGATATTAAAAAAAGACTTACCAGTATGAGTTCGACAACCGCTGTAGTTCAAAGTCAGGGATATACAGGAAAATATGAAATTACGCGCGAATTTTTTGATTCTGCAACATATAGTTTGTTAAACGAAACAAGTCTTTTAATAGATCGATGTTTTTCTGAATTGGGAAAAGAAAGAAAAACAAATTTTTCTTGGAAAGATGTTGATGAAGTTGTTTTAGTCGGCGGCTCTACCAGAATGCTGCAAGTTAAAGAATTTGTCCGCCGTGAATTCGGACGCGAACCTGTTACAAAAAATATTGATGTAGACACGATAGTTGCAGCGGGAGCCGCGATGCAGGCGCAGCTTTGTGTGGAAAATAAACTCGTTTTAGGCGGATCGGGTTCCCGTGCAGCCTCAGGCGGTGGAAGCGCGAAACAGCGGCTTGTAATTACAGGAGATGCAATTCAAGATATAACATCGCATAGTTTGGGAATGCTGGCTTTTACAAAAGATGAAACTAATTTTATAAACAGTATCATTATAAAGAAAAACAGCCCCTTAAATACACCATTCGGCAAAGACTATACTTTCAGCGGTGATAATTTGGATGTTTATGTTTTACAAGGTGAATCTTCAGAACCGCGTGATTGTACGCTTTTATATAAATATTGTGTAAAAGGATTTTCCAGAGGAATAAAATCAGAATTTAAACTTAACTTTATTTATGACAAAGACGGAGTTGTAGATGTTAAAGTTGATTCAAAAGACGGAAGCAGGCTAACTGTTGAAAAATCTGTAATTAACGAATCGATAGAAGATTTAATTAACAGGCTTATCCGGGAGAATGAAGAGCGCAAGAGACTTGCACGCGAATTTGAAGTTATGTTTATGGTTGATACATCAGGCTCAATGGAAGGGCAACCGCTCAAAGAAGCGATGAAAGCCTGTAAAGATTTTGTCGCTCAGATTGATTTAACATTTGCAAAAGTATCGATAGTTGATTTTGCCGATACTAGCAAATTTGCATGTAAATCCGAAAATAATTCCAGAACAATTGAAAAAGCTATTTCCAGTTTAGGTTCAAACGGCTGCGGAGGCTCTACTTCCGCTTCGCCCTTATCGGATTGCGGCGATAAATTTTCGTCAGAAAGAGGAAATCAAATAATTATTGTACTTACTGACGGAGTGTGGGATAAGCAAAGCAAAGAGCAGCAGGCAGCCCAAAAATTAAAAAACAGTGATAAAAAAATATATGCTATCGGCTTAGGAGATGCAGACCTTGCATTTTTATGTTCAATTGCATCCGATGCTTCTAACGCTCACAAGGTTGATTTAAATAAATTAAGCCAGACTTTTTTAGATATAGCGGGAAGTATTGCAACGGAGAAATAATAAAAAAAGAGTAAAAATATGGACACATTAAGAACATTAGATGAATTAGATAATCCCGATTTTAATTATTACTTTGCGTTTGGTATAGATCCTGCCGAGAAAGATACAAAGAAGATTGAAACGGCAATGGCTACACGTAAAAATAACTGGACACAAGGGACGGTTGTTCAGCGCAGATTAAAAGACTTATACACAGAAGCTGTAAAAATAATGACAGATAAAGCGCTTCGTGACGAAGAGTTTCAGGCTGCAAAAAAATTCAGATTGGAAGAAGCAAAAAAAACAATCGAACTGATTGCAAAAGGGCGCGGAACTATTTATAAAAGTGATTTTAAAAAAACAGTTGAAAAAATAGGTAAATGGGTAACAGCTGACGAAATAGAAAAAGAATCCCAATACTTATTGGGACAAGGTGTTAAAATAATTGACGATACGTCAAAAACTTTAGATTTTCTTACTTATGATAAAATAGATAAACTTTTAAGAACAGCCGGAAAAAATGATTTATATGATTTATTAGGGCAAGACCCGTTAAAGGCTAATGTTAGTTCTTTACAAAGTGCAATAACAGCAGCCTATGCATCAATTTCAGGAAAGACNGANCCTAAATCTACGGCAACGAATCAAGTTTGCGGCGAAGCAAAAAAAGTATTTAAAGACGATAANTCTAAAAAATATTACGATATTTATCTTAAAACAAAGGATATCTGGGAAGAGTTTGCTTTACGCAGCAANAATTACCCGGAAATGGAAGAAGACGATTTTATAAATTATTCNGAGAGAGTTAAAACCGCATTAAATATTAAAGATGCTGATTTTGTTGAAACGCTTTTAGCAGAAGGGCTGCAAACATTTCGTATCACTTTAGCGGGCGGTGATAAACGAAGAATGAATTTGGAAAATTGCCCGAACTGCAATAAAAGTTATAATGCCAGCAGCAATACTAAATCCTGTCCGCATTGTCATACATCACTAGAGATAGTGTGCTGGAACTGCGGCGGAAAAGCGCCTTATACAGAAAAAAATAAAACCTGTCCTGCATGTTTAGCGACAAAAGATCACTCAACTCGTTTTGATACTATCGTAAAAAAAATAGACACCCTGCTTGTTCAGCCGGGTATTTCAATAACTGATATTCAAACAGAACTTAATAATTTAAAAAATATACTTCCCGATTATTCTAAAGTATCATCTTCAAAAATTGCTAAAAAAGTTACTGAGTATCAGGATAAAGTAAATAAAAAAGTAAAAGAAGAAGAAACAGTAGGGACTGCTTACAAAGAAGAATATGAAAAAATACAGGAATTGGTTAATTTAAAAAAATTCTTTACAGCATCAGGAGCTGTAACAACGCTTAAAAATAAATATCCTACATATAACGCCGTAAAAACCGATGCACTTGCAGCCTCGATCAATTCGATAGTAGCGCGGGTAAAGCAGTATGCTGAAAAAGCAAAAACACTTTCCGCACAAAATAATGAGGAAGCTGCTGTCAGCGAAATTGCAAGTGCGCTTGATTTAGCATCAGACTATATTGAAGCAAAGCAAATTTTATCAAAGTTTCCTCCGAAGGTTCCGGAAAGTGTAACTGCGGCAATAAAAGATAATGCGGCATTGATTAGCTGGAATCAAAGCAAAGTGCAAAAATTAGTTGCATATACGATTATCAGAAAGACAGGTTCTAAACCGACATCGGCAGAAGACGGCACTGTAGTGGCAAGCGGTTTAAGTATCAATTTTTTTGAAGATAAAACTATAGTTTCCGATACTCCGTATTTTTACGCTGTTTTTTCTTCGCGTCTTGGAATAAACTCAGCCATTGTATGTTCTGCTTCCCAGATAATAACTTATTTTGATGTTTCAAATATCAGGCAGGAAGTTGTTTCCGGTAAAATTGTTGTAAGATGGGAAACACCTTTAAATGTCGGTGAAGTAGAAGTAATCAAGAAAAAAGGGCTGACACCGCCTTCCGGAAATACAGACGGTCAAAAAATTTCTGTTAAAGGAAACGAATCTTTTGAAGACAGCGATTACGATAAAGCGGGCAACAGTTATTTATTTGTGTGTATTTATAAAAACAGTAAAGGCACTACACGTTCCAAAGGTGTTACGCGCACATTTAAGGCTTTCGAAGAATTAAAACCATTAACTAATATTAAAATCGAACAAAACGGAACTACTTCGTTTACCTTTACCTGTGATAAAACCATTTCAGGAAAGAGAGAGATATATTTCAGTCCGCAAGAGATACATTGCGAATTCGGAAAAACCTTGCAGGTTGCAGAATTTAAAAATTTTAATAAAGGCGTAAACACAGCTAATTTATTAGTATCAGATGATAATACCGCTTCCTTTAATCTTCCGCCTGATAAATTGTATTATGTTTATCCTGTAGTATGCAATGAACAGCTTTTAATTGTATCAAAGCCTTTTGTAGTGAATACAATGATAGGTGTTTCTAAAATCAGTTTTTCAGAAACCAGCGATGAAGCTGTGATAACAGGGCAGCCTCATGTTTGTGCGAAAAATATTGTAGCAAAGATAAGCGATAAAGCATTTCCTGTAAATTTAAGTTCTGACGGCTATAAAATTGCTGTTACAAAAGAAGATTTTGTAAAAAACGGTTTGCATGTTAAATTAAAATCAAATACCGATAGCTATATAACTATATTTGCAGAAACTGATAACGAAGGTGTAGTAACTGTAACCTGCGGTGTGCCTCTTTCCAGTGTTATTACGTTAAGAGAAAAAGCAACCGTTCAATATACAATAAAATACACCGTTACTGCCGGAAAATCATTCCCGATTAAAATTGATTTTAAATCCGATAAACCGGCGGTTATTCCCGAACTTATGCTTGTGAAAGGCAATCCGCGCCCTATGTCAAAAAATGACGGACAGCTTGTGGAAAGAACGCCTGTAATTACTCTTAAGAAAGGATTGCTTTCAGGCGGAGGATTTACCGCCAGTGTTACAATTAAATCGGACTCTGTCCCGGTAAGTACTAAATTTGCAGTATTTCCGTCAGTTGATAATAATATTATTACTTTAAAAGAAGTAAAGAATTTATAAATTTTTATATTAAGGAAGTAAAGTATGATAGGAAAATTTACTTGTCCGTATTGTTACGGAGAACATAGTATTTCAGATTGCCGTTTAAAATGCTCTTATAATATTATCGGCTCTTCTGTTAAGTGCAAGTTTGGAATTCAAAAATACGATGATGCTGCAGGATATGATTGGATTCCGGACGCGCAAATAAAAAAATGTCTTTCATGTCAGGAAGCGGCAAAACAGCTTTTTTGTAAATTGTTTCCGGGTAAAGAAATCCCAATTGAGTTTTTATCAATGAAAAGTTTGCCGATTGCTCTTTTAGGTGCAAAGGCATCCGGTAAATCCAACTATATCGGAGTTCTTGTTAACGAGATACGCAATAGAATGGCAAGCGCTTTTAATACATCTCTTTCTATGGCTTGCAGTAAGGAATCAAAAGCGGAGTATGATAATGAGTTTTACCGTCCTTTATACAGAGAAGGCAAAAAAATTCTTGGTACAGACGGCAGTAAAGAAATCCAGCCTCTTATTTTTCCGTTAAGTTTTTTAAATGAAAAAAATAAAATTATAAATATGGCTGCATTAACTTTTTATGATACAGCAGGTGAGAATTTAGATGATAAAAATGTAATGCTTACATATAATAAATATATTACAAATGCAAAAGGTCTTATTTTATTATTAGACCCTCTGCAAGTTCCGAATATCAGAAAGATGCTTGAAAGCAAAGGGTATAAAGGGCTTCCTCAGCAAAATACAAACACTGCTGATGTTCTTGATATGGTAATAAGCGTTATAAGAGGTACAAAAAATACTAATAAGCAAATAAAAATCCCTCTTGCTTTAGTGTTTACTAAACTTGATGTATTGGAACAATACGATGTTTTACCGACTGACAGCAGTTTAAGAAGTGAATCAACTCACATAGATCGCGGAGCGTTTATTCAGCAGGAATTTGAAAATACAAGTATAGAAATGGATACTTTGTTTGCCAATTTGCTTAAGGATGACAGTCAAAGTATATCAAGTTATTTAAATCTATTTGAAAAAATTTCGTTTTTCGGTGTATCGGCATTCGGCGGAGAAGCGGCAGATATTCCAAGTAAAGGTATCCGCCCGCGACGTGTTTTGGATCCGCTTTTGTGGCTGTTAGCCGAAAATCGTTATATAAAAACATTAAAGAAATAGGAGAGTTTTAATGCATTATTTGATAATAATTGGTATTATTATTGCTGTTATTTACGGAATAATCAAATTAATAATTTGGTTGGCGCCTTATGTAGCAAAAGGTTTATTGATTGTACTTGCAGCAGGCGCTGTTATCGGAATGTTTGTCGGTATTTTTTACGGTATAAGAAATTATATTGTATCAATGAATGAAAATATTACAAGTAAAGCTTTTAAAGTTTTAATGATGGCTATTACATTTATTTTTATTTTGATAGTTATTTTGTATTCGATAGCATTAGTTTATTATTTTTTTACATTTATAAGTTAAGGATAGGAATTATATGAAACACAAACAACCTGCAGAATTAAGCTACTTTTTTTACGGCGGATTTGTTGATATAGCGCGCGTTATCTCAGGCGCTTTTTCAGAATGCGGCGATATTATAGGCAGAAGTAAAGACGGGATAGCGGAAAAATTTGAAGACATAATAGACAGATTCCGTGAGCATCATTTAGGAGCTATCTTTACAAATGTACCGAATTTCTTTATGTTTACTTTTTATCTTACCCGATTAATTTTTTGCTCTATAGTAACGCCTCTAATATGTTTTTTTATTGCAATTTTTCAAATAACAATACTTTTTACATTCTTTTTAATCGCATCAATTTTCTTTATTATTATTATTCTTGCAGACAGAATATTCTGTGCTATTAATGCAATATCAAATCATTGTCCGACATGCCAGGAACATTTTTATATGCCTGTCTATATTTGCTCGTGCGGCAATGAACATACAAGGCTGCGCCCCGGTATATACGGAGTTTTATGGAGAAAGTGCAATTGCGGCAAAAAGTTACCGACAACATTTTTTAACGGAAGGCAAAAATTAGAGGCGAAATGCCCTTCTTGTACCAAAGATGTTAAAGACGGCGGATTACAGGCATCATGGTGTATTCCTGTTATCGGAGGTCCAAGTTCAGGTAAAACTTGTTATATAAATATGACGATGATGTCCTTAGAAAAAGATTCATTTTCCAAATACGGCTTAAAGTTCCTTTATGAAAAAAACGATATAGGCGGGTTTGATGAATATGAAGAATATTCTAACCGTCTTTCAAAAGGGTATCTGCCTGATAAAACAACAGATTACAGATTAAGATATTATCAATTTTCTCTGACACCCAAAGGAGCGACAAAACAATTAATTTCATTATGTGATGTTGCAGGAGAGCTTTTTGATATAACTCAAGGCGGAGATATAGGAGGCCAGCAGGGGTTTAAATATGCAAATGCTTTTATTTTAATTGTTGATCCGCTTTCAATTCCTGATTACTGCAAAGAGGTTGCTTCTGTTGCTAAAGTAAATGAATATAAAGGAAGTACACAGCGTCTTGATGAAATGGTGGAAACGTTTGTAAGAACTCTTCAGAATATTTTCAGCATTAAAGCAAGCGCTATGCTGAATACCGATGTAGCTGTGGTAATCACAAAAGCCGATATACCGGGATTAGATATTAAAATAGGAAAGAATGCAATTATAAAAAATTCGCCGAGTCAAGATCAAAAAGATATTTATAAAACACAAAATGAATTGTGCGAAAAGTTTTTCAGAGAATACAATGAAGACGGCTTTATTAATAATTTAAAATCCCGTTTTAGAAGCATACAATTTTTTACATGCAGCGCCTTAGGGCATGTTGCAAACGGACAGCCGTTTGTTTCATCAAATGTAGAAGAGCCTTTCTTTTGGTTAGTTAAAAAGAAAAGCAGAGTAATCAGTAAAGTTATAAAATAATTTTTAATGGAGGAAAAGTTAATGTTAGCCAGTCAATACATATATACCGCTTGCGGTAAAGACAGGAACGGAGCGTTCAGTGTTTTTTCTAAATCAAAAGATGTTACAGAAGAAGAAAGTGCAGAAATCCGTGAGGTAATGATTTATAAAACCCCGCCGGGTTTGCCTTATGAACCCACAGCACAGGAAATAGAAGATCTGTTCCCTAAAAAATACGGATATTTCATTCTTTCTTCAGGACGTGTATGTTTAGCGCAAGTATGCTATGTCGGCAGGGTTTACAGCGAACTTGATACCAGATGGGGAAATTATATTATACATGCGTTTGTTTTTGATAAGACAGGAGATTTTTCTCCTTATAGTTTTATCGAAAATAATATATTTAAACGTGAATTAACAAAGCAGGAATGGCATGATGATCCTATTCCCGATGATTTAAAAAAAGTTAACATACCGGATAACGGAGGTATGCTTTCACAAAATGATTTAACTTCCTTTTTAAATGATGATCGTAAAGAAAAGTTAAAACTTTTTCTTGAAGCAATAATTCAGTCGTCAAGTGAAAAAAGTATCAGTTTTAATGATGATCATAAAAAGCTAAAATATTGGCTTAAAATAATAAGCTTGTGCTTGCCAAAAGAAATGCAAAATAAAATAAGTATTTGCTCTTATTTTATAAACGGTATAGTTCCCGGAAATGTATCATCAAAAATACAGATTAGGTTTAACCGTACTGAAAGCTCGCAGTTTACATATGTACAAGAAGCGCAGAGAGGAGGATTTGCTTTTGATTTAATAAAAAATATAATTCCTTCATCTGTTAGTCCCGGAAAATATACAGAAAGTGTTGTTAATTTACTTGCTACCGGCATATTCGAAGCTGTAAAGTTTGTTGATGATATAAATAAAATAATGTCTGTTTATTCGGTTAATATAAACGAGGCTGCGGATTTATTTAATATTAAAAAAGCTGATTTTTCCGCTTTTAAAGATGCAAAAGAAATTTTTGATACGGTTTTATTGGCAGATAATAAAGGTTATGAAACACATTCTATCGCCGCTAATCTTTGCAATAATATGACAAAAATTAATTTTGATGCTCAGCAAAAATTGAGCATTTACAGTTTTATTTATAAAAACATAAAGGAAATAAAAACCAGAGTTGGAATTATTAAAATAATTCTTAATAGTGCAGAAAAATTCGGAATTAGCACAAGCGGCGCAGTTGCTTTCCGCGATGATCTTAAATCAAAGGCAAATTTTATTTTTGAAAATTATCTTGATTATTTAAAAGAAGAAGGATTATCAAATTATATTGGTCAAAATCAAAACTCATTTATTAAGTTATTTTTAGTATATGATACTCTTATAAACTTACCAGCTGTTAAGAATTCAATTCAAACAAAAAACTATACTGCAGAAGAATCAAATGTAAGTAAAAATATATTTGCATCAGTATTAAAACAAAAATCTGTTTCAGACCTTGATTTACTGATAAAATGCTCGGAATCTTTAGGGCTTGAATTGCTTTCTTTTATAGTTTCCGATGAAATGAAATCAGGAAATAAATTTACAGATACTCAATTTGCATTTAATTTACTGCTGCGATTGCGTACAAAAAAGGACTTCGCTTATTCATTTTTAATATTTTTAATTAATAATAATTCGGGGAAAGACGAATTTATTAAATTATATATTGATACGCAAAATAAGGATAATGCTTTCTTTATTGGCTTTGAAGGTGCGAAAAATCAGGAATTAAAAGATTTCTTAATAAAAAAAGACGCTTATTCTTTTATGAATGAACCGTTAAGCCTTAAAGCGTTAAAAGATTATTTTGAGAAATACTATATAAAAGGAGCGGATACAGGAATTTTCTCTAAGCGGTTAAGCGAATATCTTAGAGGTATCCAGACTGAAAAGAAAATAAAAGAATGTTTTAATATTCTTGAAACAATGAAATTTCCTGCAAATACAGACAAAGCGCTTTTAATGCCTGTATATATCAGTGTTCTGGAAACAATATTTTCTTTACCCTACGAAATTATATTTAAAGATGACTTATTAAAAAAACAAGATAAATTTAATTTATTAAATGAATTATACAACACTGCAAATAATGCAATAAAGCAGGAAACACGTGAACTATACCTGATTACAGTTTGCGGCAGAATTCTTGAAGATTACGGGTTTAAACAAAAAGTAATGGATGTAATATCATTCTTTTCAAAATCAAATGAGAAAAATCATCATGAAGTTTTTGAAAAAAGTTTTAAAAATGTTGATTACAATAAAAGCATAAATACTTTTGTTGAATTTTATTTTCAGCCTGTGGTAAATATTTTAATATCAGGGGCAACCGCAGATGCTAAACAATTTAATTATGATGATATAGTTAAAAAAGCATTTGGGAAGATTATAGAAAAAGCAAATACAGAAGAGATAACTTTTAACATTATAGAAGGTATAAAGAAAACAAGAACTGACTCTGCTAAGCTAATAATGTATTTGTTTAAAAAGCATTTATTAAATTCCAAAGAAATAATTGATAAAAAACTGGGTGAAATTGCAGAAAATTACTTTGAAAAAGTATCAAAAGGCGACAGAAAAAAGATTTTTGATAAATTGATGAGTTTGGCAGAAGAAAAAGAGCAGGCACAGTTTAAAAAATATTTTGAAGACTTTAATAATAAGCATAAAAGCAGTATCTTAGATATTTTTAAAAAGAAATAAAAAAACGGAGTGAGAAAGATTAAATGGGAAAGAAAAATATATTTATTTTAATTATTACTGTAATAATAAGTGTAGCAATGTGGGGATTCGGTTTTTATAAAGGCTGGATTAGAGAAGCAATTACTTTCGGTTATAATATATACAACGGTTTGCTGTTTGGAAATAATCCGGTTATATCTACAGATGAAAATGTTACAACTATAAAGTACGGGCAATTTTCGTATATGCTTTTAGAAAGTATAGTTATTCCCGATAATATTACTAAAATTGAAGAAAAAGCATTTATGGGAAATAAATTAAAAAGTATTACTATCGGCTCTGATGTATTACTTGAAAAAAATGCTATAGGATCGGGTTTTGAAAGTAATTACGAACTTTTTGATAAATCAGCCGCTACATTTACAAGAAGCAATTATAAAAGCGGCAATTGGTATATTTGGCATGATGATTTTAATTTTGTGAAATTAAATGATAATATTACAATTGTAGATTTTAAAGGAACTGATAAAGCAGAAATACCCAATACTATAATCGGATATCCGGTTGTTGTTATTTCAGATAACGCATTCAGAGAAAAAAATTTAACAAGTATAACAATCCCAAATACTGTAAAAATTATCGGCAGCAATGCATTTCGCGGAAATAATCTTAGCAGTATATTCATTCCGAATTCAGTTACAAACATAGATATAAATGCATTTGCAGATAACGCTATAGTAAGAGTTAGTATAGGTCCGAATGTAACACTTGGTGTTACAGCCGATGCTCAGACAGGGGTTCTCGGGCTTGCAACAGGTTTTAACTCTGCATACAATAATAACGCAAGAAGAGCGGGAGTATATTCACGCCCCAACACACAGGGCGGTAATTGGTCAATAACTCCGCGCTAATTTTAGTTATTAAGTAAGCGGCTGAAATTATCGTTCTTAATTAAACCTTCTCTTAGTGCATTAATATCGCGCTGTACAGCTAAAACTTCTTGATTTCTTAAACCTTCTGTAATCCAATTAACAAGTACTGTTATACGGTTATTAATGTTTACTGTAAGATTTAATCGTTTTGAAATAAAGCTAGGTAAATATAAACCGGACATACTGTAAACAAGTATCCCTTCTGTGACAGGTTCAAGATAAAGAATGATGGTAATTTTTTCCGTTCCCATAACTCTGAAAATTGAATAATTGACATCTCTGAAATTTGTCATATTATAAGTTAATCCGTAATAACTTAAAGATATATCACCGCGCAAAAATAAATTGCCGATGTATGCATCTGTAAAGCGAAGAAAAATTGTTTCTGAAAACGGCAGATTATTTGACGGTGAAGGATCGGCAATTGCTTTTCGGCTTGCAGCACTGTCAAGACGTGTTGTTTCTTTAAAAACATTAAGAACATTGCCGTTACTCTGAGGGATAGTTTGGTTTTTAATTTGCTGTATCCTTCCCAGTGCATTGTAAATATCGAGCATATCAAGTTCCCTGTCGGTATAAGGGATTAAAATTAGGGCTTCGACAACATGAGAAGGATTTTTTTGCATAACACTGTTTAAAAGGTTTATTCCTGAATCAGATGCGGGAAGCAGTATCGGCGTACCGCTGCTTTCAAAAGCATTTCTTAAACCTGCTGCGCTCATTACTCTTCTTCTTTGGCTTGCTGTAAGATTAGGATAAATTTCTCTGAAAGATCGCGGTTCAAAAACAGGCGTTGCCATAACAAGGTCTTTTGCTTCAAAAAGGAGGTAATTATCAAGGTCATCATAAAAATCAAGGTCATCATACGGTGAAGGCGCATCTTCATTTAAAACAGCAATTTCTTCGTTTTGCTCTACGGCTTCTGCCGAAACAATTTCATCTGATACAAGAGTCCCTTCTTCTTCAGACTCAGATTCTGCACTTAGCGGGTATGTGCAAATTATAAAGAGAGTAAGAAGAAAGCAATGTATTGTATATTTTTTAGTTATTATCATAATTTCCCTCCTGTATTTTCTTTAATAAAAAATAACTGTATTTTAAAGTTACATAGTTTATTATTTATTAACTCCTGACAAATTCAGTTTATTATATGATTATTTTTTTATCAATCTCTAAAAAAATGAAAAGTTTAACCGGATCCCCCTTCCCTAAAAAAGCGTATATGTAATAAAGTATAAACAATGGCATTTATTAAAAACATTTTCGACCGCAACTTTCTGGAATATGCATCTTATGTAATCAAAGACAGGGCTATCCCCGATCTTGAAGACGGGCTTAAACCTGTTCAGAGGCGTATCCTGCATACGCTCTTTGAAATGGACGACGGCAAATTTCATAAGGTAGCCAATGTGGCAGGTTCATGTATGAAGTATCACCCGCACGGAGAGGCTTCAATTAACCCGGCTTTAATTGTTCTTGCAAATAAAGAGCTTCTTATCGACAGACAGGGAAACTTCGGCAATCTTTACACAGGAGACGATGCGGCAGCTCCCCGTTATATCGAATGCCGCGTAACGCCTCTTGCCAAAGACATTTTTTATAACCCAAAGCTTACCCCTTGGGTTGATTCATATGACGGGCGCAATAAAGAGCCGGTGCTTTTTCCCGCGAAAATTCCTGTGGTGCTTGTCTTGGGCGTGGAAGGGATTGCAGTTGGAATGTCCACAAAGATTTTACCTCATAATGTGCTTGAAGTATTAGAAGCGGAAATTACCTGTCTTTCCGGAAAGAAATTTGAATTGTATCCTGATTTTCCAACCGGAGGATATGTTGATGTTTCAAGTTACGAAGGCGGCAACGGTAAGGTTTTGGTACGCGCAAAACTTGATACTTCCGATCCTAAACGTATTTTAATTAAAGAGCTTCCTTTCGGATCAACAACAGAAAGTATTATTAATAGTATTGATAACGCGGCAAAAGCGGGAAGAATAAAAATACAAAGTATTAATGATTTTACAACAGATAAAGTAGAGATAGAAATTAAACTTGCCCGCGGTGTTTATGCGCAGGAAACAGTCGATGCGCTTTTTGCTTTTACAGAGTGCGAACAGTCAATTTCTGTGAATTTACTTGTTATTAAAAACGGGCTTCCTTCTGTAATGACCGTTACAGAAGTTATTAAGCATCATGCAAAACAGCTTGTTAAAATTCTAACAAGCGAACTGGAATTGGAAAAAAAGGAACTTTTAAATAAACTGCATCTTCGTACTTTAGAAAGGATATTTATCGAAGAGCGTATTTATAAAGGCATCGAAAAAATGAAAACCGCAAAAGGCGTGCAGGATGCTGTTATCTCAGGTTTTAAACCTTTCCTTAAAGAAATAGGAACAAGAGGCGTTTCTGAAGATGATGTTGACCATCTTTTAAAAATACCTATCCGCAGAATTTCGTTATACGACATTAATAAAGCAAAAGACGAAATGGATCAAATTAATGCGCGTATTAAAGAAATTAATAATCATCTTAAAAATATTACAGCCTATTCAATTGCGTTTTTAAAAGGGATAATCGAAAAAATAAAAAACAACGAAGAAATCGGAAGCGGAAAACGCAGAACTGTAGTAGGAGCGTTTGATAAAGTTATTGCAAAGGAAGTAGTAAAGCGCGATGTTGATTTAAAATACGATCCTAAAACAGGCTATCTTGGTACAAATGTTTCCGGAGCAAAAGTCGCAGAGGTATCACCCTTTGACAGAATTCTCGCTATCCGCAAGAACGGAATGTACACAGTTATGGAACTCCCGGAAAAAGCGTTTGTAGGCAGCGATGCATGGTGGACAGGTATCGCAGATAAAGATATTCTTTCTGATACTGTTTTTACAATTATTTATAAAGATAAGGAAGAAGGATATCCGTACATTAAACGCTGTGTTATCGAAGGCTGGATAATGAACAAGGATTATTTCCTTGTTCCTGACGGAGCTGTAATCTTGCATTTAGACACAAGAGAAGAATTTACTTTTACTTTAAAATATAAACCAAAGCCCAGATTAAAAGTTCTTACAGAAGAATTTAAGGCGCAGGATTATAATATAAGAGGTTTAAAAGCAGGCGGTATAAAACTTTCAAACAAGGAAGCAGAAAAAGCAGCCGCTAAAAATAAATAAAGGATACCAATATGGCTGAATTAGATAACATTGTTATTGATCCTCAAGCGGAACTTGCATTTTCTGCTGAAGAGCAAAATGAAATATTATCAAAAATTAACAGGATAACCGAAAAAAACAAACAAAAACTTTCAGAGGATGCAGGAGATACAGAAAAATCCGTTAAAGAAATTGCAAAAAAGAAAGGAGTTTTTTTTCCATTAATTGTGAATATTACAGCTATTGTAATTCTTTGTGCAGGGTTTTTTCTTTTAATTTCGTTTAACGTCAAAGCGGATACGCAGCACAGAAAAGGAAACGCTGTATATAACACAACAGAACGCGCTCTTATCGAAGAAATCCGAAAAGAAACGCAAGATCAAATTGCTGCAAAAGAAAAAGAAATAACATCAATCGCTTCGCGTTTATCGGCAGTTGATGATGAACTGATGCAATTATTATCAAGTAATATAAGTCTTTCAGAAGAGCAGATTGCAGCCCGCGAAAGACTTACATTGATGCAGTCTGCTTTCAGGCAGGAGTTAGGTTTATTACAGGAAGAACGATCTAATATACTGGAAGCATCCCGAACAAGAGAAGCGCGTCTTCGTTCCCAGCTTGAAGAGAGATCAAGAGAGTTTGCTGTAGCTCAAGAAAGAGTATCAGGTGAACTTGAGACAGCGATGAGCGAGCTTGAACGTCTTACAAAAGAGCAGGACAGAAACTCTGCAATAGATGCACAGCTTGCAGGAGGAATTGCGTCTATCGGAGAATTAATTCAAAAAGAACAATACGATCTTGCAAACCAATCAATTGCAAGTTTGCGGATTTTTTTAAATAACAATACATCAAGATCATTTCAGACAAGAAGGGAATATTACAATCAGGCAATGAACCTTATGGAAGTGATGATAGAAAAAACGCGCAAAAACAGCGGAACAGGTAATCCTGAACAACAGCATGATTTATTAACCAGAAATTCGGAACTTCAGGCAAAAGTAAACGATTTGCAAAAATCAATAGATGCATTAAGCAGCGGCAGTACAGGGCAAGCGGGCAGAATAAGCGAACTTGAACAGGCAATTTCTGCTTTGCGTACAACAAACACATCGCTTGAACAAAGTTCATCGGAAAAAGACAGAACAATTTCCTCTCTGCGAACCGAAAATAATTCACTTTCGTCTAACGCAAATGAATTGCGTACATCAAATACGGCATTGGAACAAAGAATAGTGGATTTAGAAAATCAATTAAGAGCAATAAGGCAGTTGTTACAGGATAATTAAAGAGATACTTTGTAGTAATTTTTTATTTATTACAGACGGCGATTAACATTCTGGCGTGCTGATCGTAAGAGCTTTCGTCCCAATCACCGTAAATGTCAATTTTTTCAAAACCTGCTTCCTGTAAAATTGTTTTTAATTCTGAGCCGGAATACAGACGCTGAACAAAGGTTTTTTCCACTTTTTTTCCGTCTTTTAGCAAGATCCATCGGTTTTTTAAGAATGCCCACGAATCAAGAGGCGCATAACTGGTTAGTACTTTGCAGCCTGCTCTTTCAAACCATTCGTTTTCGATAAAATCTCTAACGGCGATTTCTTTGCCTAAAGTTTCAATTATAAAAGTGCCGTCTTTTTTTAGCGATGTATATGCGTTACGCAAAACTTTTAAATCGTCTTGTCTGTTTTCAAAGTAACCGAAAGAGATATATAAATTTACAATTGTGTCAAAAAAATCAGGGCGGATAAAAGTTCTTGCATCGGAATGTATGTATTCGATATTAAGGTTTTCGGCAAGCGCGTCTTCTTTTGCTGTATTTAAAAAACTTTCATTAAGGTCAACGCCTGTTACGGAAAAACCCATCATGGCTAATTCCGTGCTGATTCTGCCTAACCCGCAGCAAAGGTCAAGGATTTTAGGCGCTGAGGTAAGAGGCTGTTTCCATTCATTTTCTGGGGTTTGTCCGTAAAGATTAAAGCGCGATAAGCGCGTAACGGCATCGGCTACTTCAGGAACTTCTGCCCAATGGACTGCATCGAACATAATGGGAGCAAATTCTTCCCAAAATTCGATGTCAGTAAACCATTGGTTTTCATTCACTGTCTGACCTTTTAAACTTTTGTTTTAGTGTTTAGGCGACAGAAGTTTCTGTCATCGGGTTTAAATATCCGGTTTGTACGCAGATATTAAAGAGATGTCTTGTGATTGTTTCTTCGGTTGTTTTAATACGTCCGTTGTTATTGCGTGTAAACCGAACCAGATACTCATTTTCACTTTCTTTCAGAATATCAATGTATTCTGTGCTGCCTGTCAGGCATCTAATTGAATAACGTTTCATACTTTCCTTATCGGTTAATAAATTTACCTTCTTGAGATATTTGATAATCTACCATATAATCAAATTAATGAAAATAAGGCTCAAGATGTTCCTTGTAGTTTTGCCCTTAATAATTGTCCCGCTTATTCTTGCCGAGACAGCCTCTTATTATCATGCGGTAAACGGTGTTACGCGCCTTGCAAGAGAGTTATTAGGTTTTAAATTAGGAGAACTGGAAAAATTTGCAAACAGCCAATGGTCGCTTTTAATAGAAAATAACTTTGCAGGAAGACCAGAAATGACAGAAGCGGCAAAAAAATCTGTGGAGCAGTACGGACGCAGTATTATTTTAAGCGAAACAGAAATTATTTTCGCTCTTGACGGTAACGGAAATATTGCAATGGCTTCTTCTGATCCGAAACTGTTACCGCATGAAAAAGAGCTGTTATTGCAAATACTTGCAATGGAAAATCAAGGGTTGCAGACAGCTGTTTTTTGCGATCAAAAATATATTTTTCAATCATTTTATTTTACCCCTTTTGATTGGCATATCTTAATCAGCGAAAAAGAAAATATTTTTTACAAAGATGCAAAAAATATTGCGATGCAGACTATCATCACTCTTGTAATATCTTTTGTAATAGCGGTTTTTTTACTCATTATTATTACACATCGTTTTGTAAAACCATTAAGGAGCATTATTAAAGCGATGAACTGCGTGATCGAAAAAGCTGATTTATCATCGCGGGTAGAGATAGAATATAATGATGAAACAGGCATACTTGCAGGAACTTTTAACAAAATGACAGAAGAACTTGACAGCGCATACACACAAATAAAAAAATATGCATTTGACGCTGTTCTTGCAGGAAAAAAAGAAGAACGCATACGTCAGATTTTTCAAAAATATGTTCCCAATGATGTAATAGAGCGTTTCTTTGCATCCCCTGAAAAAATGCTTGTCGGCGATAACCGCAATCTTTCAATTCTTTTTTCCGATATCCGCTCCTTTACAACAATTTCAGAAGGCATGGCTCCTGATGTTTTAGTTAACTCTCTTAATAAATATTTCTCCGGGCAAGTCGAAATAATTTACAACAGAAAAGGCATAGTAGACAAATATATCGGGGATGCCATTATGGCAATCTGGGGCGCTCCTGAAAAACATGAAGATGACGCGCTTCAATCGGTGCTTTCAGGATTAGAAATGATTGAAACTGTCAAAAAATTTAATGACAGCCAGCGCGCCACAGGCAAGTGCGAGTTTCAAATCGGCATCGGAATTAATTACGGAGAAGTGACTGTCGGCAACATAGGAAGCGAGCGCAAGATGGACTATACAGTAATCGGAGACGCGGTAAATCTTGCTTCAAGAATGGAAGGGCTTACAAAAACATATCACTGCGAAATTTTAATTTCAGAGTTTTTATTTGAAGAACTGCGAAGAACCTCTCCAAATGCAGGATTAAATTACAGGCTTCTTGACACAGTAGCTGTAAAAGGCAAAACAAAGGGAGTGCGCATTTTCACGGTAAAAAGAGGGCTCTCACCGGAAGAACAAAAAGCCTGGCAATTACACAATCAGGCAATGAAACTTTATTATACTCATTTTTTCAAAGAAGCCTTAGGAAAGTTTAAAGAAGTTTTAAGTATATTACCCGCAGATTTCAACGCAGAAAATCTTTATAAAAGATGTATGGAATATGTATCTTCCCCCCCTCCTGCAAACTGGAACGGGGTTGAGATTATGAAGAGTAAGTAGAAAATACTAACATCAATAATTCTCAACTTGCTAGAATCATTATCGTATGTTAAATTTAAAAGATGAGTAAATACATCCTCTCCTTAGATCAGGGAACAACAAGTTCAAGAGCTATTCTTTTCGATCACAATCAAAAAATAATCGGTGAAGAACATAAAGAATTTAATCAGATTTATCCTGCACAAGCATGGGTGGAACATGATCCGATGGAAATATTTTCTTCGCAATACAATGTGATGTCTGACCTGTTAAAAAAATTAAAAATTGATGCATGCGACATTGCCGCTATCGGAATCACAAATCAGCGTGAGACGACAATTCTTTGGGATAAAAAAACAGGCGTTCCTATTTACAATGCAATTGTATGGCAGTGCAGAAGAACCTCCGCTATTGTTGACGAACTTAAAAAAAACGGTCTTTCAGAATATATAACAAAAACTACAGGGCTCATCCCTGACGCTTATTTTTCCGGCACTAAAATTAAATGGATACTTGATAATGTAAAAGGCGCAAGAGAAAGAGCGCAAAAAGGAGAGATACTTTTCGGCACTGTTGATACATGGCTTATCTGGAAACTTTCCGGAGGAAAGGCGCATGTTACAGATTATACAAATGCAAGCCGCACAATGATTTTTGATATTCATAAACTCGATTGGGATGATAAACTTCTTAACGCGCTTGATATTCCGCGCGCCATGCTGCCGGAAGTAAAACCGTCAGGTTCAGTTTTTGCAAACGCGGAAATAAACGGAGTGCAGATACCGATTGCAGGAAATGCAGGCGATCAGCAAGCCGCTCTTTTCGGTCAATGCTGTTTTGAAAAAGGGGAAGCGAAATGCACTTACGGCACAGGATGTTTTCTCCTTATGAATACGGGGACAGAAGCATCGCAGAGCAAAAACGGTCTTTTAACAACCATTGCCGCAGGTTTCAGCGGCAAAGTGCAGTACGCGCTTGAAGGATCGGTTTTTACAGGCGGGGCTGTAATTCAATGGTTACGCGACGAGCTGCGGATAATTACAGGCAGCGAGGATAGCGAATATTTTGCACAAAAAGTAAATGATACAGGCGGTGTCTATCTTGTCCCCGCTTTTACAGGCTTAGGCGCGCCGTATTGGGATATGTATGCAAGAGGTTGCCTGATAGGGATAACACGCGGAACAAAAAGAGCCCACATTATAAGAGCGGCCCAAGAATCAATCGCCTATCAAGTGATGGATCTTCTCCATGCAATGGAAACAGACCTTGGCTTTACCATGAAAGAACTAAAAGTAGACGGCGGGGCGAGCAGGGATAAATTTTTAATGCAGTTTCAGTCTGATATTTGCAATGCAGATATCATCCGCCCTGTAGTGCGGGAAACAACAGCACTAGGAGCTGCATGTCTTGCCGGTATCACAGTGGGTTTTTGGCAAAGTCAAGATGAAGTAAAAAACCGCTGGCAGAGCGATATTATTTTTAAATCAGAAATGGACAGCGAAAAACGCATTCAGCTTGTTAACGGCTGGCACAAAGCGGTCGGCAGAAGCCGCGATTGGGCATAAATACAAAGAATATACCCCCTTGATCTTTTTGTATAAAATGTGCTAAAAAGTGGATAAGCTTATGAAATACTTCAATCCGGCGAATCTCGCCATAATTGCCTGTCCCGGCGGCGAAGTGTTCGCTAATGAAGTAATTGAACACCTTTGTAATAAATATAAGCATAGCCGCAAACAGACAGAAGAAGAAATCGCTAAACGCTATAATATCACATTAGAACAAGCGGCGCTGCATATCGATTTAATGAATCGTATTGTTGTACGCGGTACAGACTCTCAGAGCGGTATTGATAAGTATTTGCACAAACCTTTTAAAGTACCTGTAAAATTTACACTTTTTTCGAACGGTGAGGTTAAATCAGAGATCGAAGAATCTATACGCGGCAAAGATGTTTTTATTTTTCAGGATGTTGAAAACCGCTATCCTGTTAAATTTGCAAGCGGTGTGGTTGATCATCTTTCAATAAACGATCATTTGATGATCGTTATGGTTACAGTCGATGCTGTCCGTCAGGCAGGCGCTGAAAGAATCACGCTTGTAATACCCACTTACCCGTATTCAAGACAGCATAAGGCGAAGGGCAGGGAAGGGCTTACCGCAAGCAGAATCGGAAAAATATTTGAGAGTTTGGGTGTTAATCAAATTATCACCCTTGATATACATTCCAGAGACATTATGAATGCCTTTCATAATATGCGTCTTGAAAATCTTCATGCAAGTTATCAAATAATTCAAACCTTGCTTCAAATGGAAGATATATTAAACGATGATATAGTCGTTGTATCTCCTGACACAGGAGCTGTAGACAGAAATAAATTTTATGCTTCTGCTCTTAAAAAACCTTTGGCGCTTTTGTATAAAGAAAGAGATTATTCAAAACTTTCAAAAGATGCCTCCTCATCAAATATATCTCAGATAAGGCTGTTAGGAAATGTTCAGGATAAGACAGTCTTCATGGCAGATGACATGCTTGGAACAGGCGGCACATTGATAAAGGGAATGAAGCTCTTAAAGGAAAACGGTGCCCGAAGAATTATCTGCGCTATAAGCCTCCCTCTTTTTTCAGGAGATGCGATAGCGCATTTTGATCAAGCGTACAATGAAGGGCTTTTTTACCGTCTTATTGGAACCAATGCAGTGTTTCATGAAGATGTTGTTAAACGCGAATGGTATGTAAATGTAAATATTACCCGTCTTTTTGCGCATGTCATTTCGCGTCTTCATCAAAATCAATCTGTATCAAGCCTGCTTGATAATGTCGCAATTATTAATCGCTTGGTTTCTAAAACAATGATTCCGGAGCCTCAGAACGAACTGCCGTTTAATGGGGCTGAAGGCAGTTAACCTGATCCGGATTTTCGCGGTTTCTTTTTATTTTTTATTAATTTTTTCCAAAAAAAAACATGCCTTACCGCTCTTGAAAGGTCAGGCATGTTCTCTTTTTATTTTTAAAAGTTATTTTTTGGCTTTTGCTTTCGCTTTTTTTGCCGTTCTTCTTTTTACTGCGGCTTTTATTTTAGGGTTATCTTTCTTTGGTGTAGCTTTTTTTGCCGCTGTTTTCTTGGTTGAAGAAGTTTTTTTCTTTTGTTTGGAATACTTGCGATTCAGATTAGCCTGATAACCGCAACACTCGGAGCAAAGGGTGTAACCCTTTTTTACTTTGCCGCCGCATCTTGGGCATTTCCCTTTTGCGATGCGCGCTTTGTACCTTTTTTTTCGCTGTTCGTTAATTTCGTCTCTGTGTGCTTCACGGTACTTTCTTTGCCTCTCCCTGTTTGCAAGGCGTGTTTTTGCATCACTCATTAAAATCTCTCCTTTTTATGATGATATATTATTCAATATAGCATAATTTTCTCATTTTGTATATAGTTTATTAAGAAAATATTCTTATGTTAAGGTATAGACAGCATAAATTAAAAAGTGGCAGTCTCCCAAGCGCAAACAGAATTTGTGCGCTTACAAAACTTTTATGTGTATTGCTCATAACAGTCCTTATTTTTCTTGTAAATAAACTAATGCCTGCCCTTTGTTTACTGATAATTCTCCTTGTTGTCCGATTTTTTACACACATAAGAATAGTAATAAGACTGCCCGTTATAATTAATCTTTCATTGTTAGCGGTATTCATTATTTTGATGCAAACAATCTTCGCTCCCGGAAGCACTTACATTGTGAAACCTCTGTTTCCCTCTTCTTTCCCTGTTTTTGGAGGGATGGGTTCTTTAAAATGGGAAGGTTTTTTTCTTGCGCTAATAATCCTTTGCCGTTTGTTTGCCCTAATTTTGCTTTTACCTCTCTTTACGAAAACAACTTCTCAAGGAGAGATTGCATCTAGTCTTTGTTCACTTGGCATTAACTATAAAGCAGCCTTTACTATTACTGCGGCTTTTAATTTAATCCCTGTTTTTAAAGAAGAAGCATCTCTTATTATAGACGCTCAAAAATTGAGAAGGTCTGTCTCATTTGATAAGCGTTCTTTCTTTTCCGGTATAAAAGCATACACAGGTCTTTTACTCCCTTTAATATTAGGTGCAATGCGCAAAGCAGAAAGCTCGTCTGTTTCTATGGACTCCCGCGCTTTTGGTATTTACAAAACCCGGACATGGATAGATAAACCAAAAATGAAAGCGGTAGATTTTCTTTTTATTTCTGCATGCATTGTTTTTTTTGCAAGTTTATTGATAATTAATTATAAGTTACCCTTTATTTTTTAATTGAGAGTTTAATGAGTTTTATTTGCTTTGAAAATGTTTTCTTTACATATCCAAAGAAACAAGAGTATGCCTTAGAAGGGATCAATTTATCTGTTACAGAAGGTGAATTTCTTGCCGTAATGGGTGAAAACGGAGCTGGAAAAACAACATTTTGTAAACTGATAAATGGTATTATCCCTCATTTAACGGGAGGCAAATTATCAGGAACTGTAACCGTTGACACTCTTAACACTAAAGATGCATCTGTAGCCGAATTATCTTTAAAAGCGGGAATAGTTTTAGATGATCCTGAAAGTCAATTATTTACATCGACAGTCCGTCAAGAAGCGGCATTCGGTCCTGAAAATTTGTGTTTGCCTAAAGACGAAATAGAACAACGTGCAGAGTTTGCGCTTAACGCTGTAGGTTTGGCACAAACAGGTTTTGAAAACAGAAAGATATCAACTCTCTCAGGCGGCGAAAAACAGCGTTTGTCGGTTGCAGCAGCCCTTGCCATGAAAGGAAAAATCCTTATACTTGACGAGCCGTTGTGCCGCCTCGATCCCCAAGGCGCTCGTGAAGTTTTAAATATTTTAAAAGAAATTAATGAAAAGTTTCACATAACGGTAATCATAGCTTCAGGAAATACTGCTCTAATGGCAGAATATGCCGATAAGGTTTGTATTTTAAAAAACGCAAAGATTGCCGCCTATGACACATCAAAGAATATTTTTTCAAACAATGCATTACTGGAAGAAAACGGAATAGAGCCTGTTTCAAATATTGATAATCCATGTTCCTTATTCTCTTTTCCATCTTCTTTAACTAATTATTCAGCTTCTTCTGTAATAGACATTAATAATTTCTCTTACACTTATTCAAACAATATTAGTATTGAAAACATCAATCTTTCAATTAAAGAAAATGATATTACAGCTATAATAGGGGAAAACGGCTGCGGAAAAACTACGCTGTTAAAAAATATTACAGGTCTTTTACGTCCGTCATTAGGTGATATTATTTTAAGAAATAAAAATATTAAAGAGCTTTCTGTAAGTGAAATCTCAAATGATATTGGTTTTGTTATGCAAAATCCTGGTTCTCAGCTTTTTACAGACTCTGTATTTAATGAAGTTGCCTTTGCTTTAAAAAATATGCGTCTTTCAAAAGAAGAAATAAAACACCGAACAGAACAAGCTCTTATTATTGCAGATATAAAAGATAAGTTTGCTTTTCCTCATTCATTGTGCAGGGCAGATCAAACCAAAACAGTGATTGCCTGTGTTATTGCAATGGGGGTTAAAATCATTATTTTAGATGAAATTGATGTAGGCAATGATTATAAAGGTAATTTAAAAATAATGAAAACATTAAAAGAGCTTCAGGAAAAAGCTTATACAATTATTTTTGTTACGCATAACATGAACTTAGCGTCTTTTGCAGACAGGTTGATCAAAATGGACAGAAAAGGGATAGTATTTGACGGGAGACGTAATTGAAAAACTTAATAAAAATTCATCCTGCAGTTGTTGCCGTATGGGCTTCAGTTGTTGCATCAGGTCATTTATTGCCTGTCTTTCCGATTTTAGGAACGGGCGGCACTTTTTCTGTTTCGCATATATTAAATCCTTTATCGGGAATCTTTTTCGGTCCCTTAGGCGGCGCGCTCTGTTCTGCGGCAGGCGGGTTTATAGGCACTTTAATCGCGCCTCATACCGCGTGGATGGGGCTTGGAACTTTTATAATAGGAACAACAACAGCCTTTACTACAGGATGTATTGCATGGGGAAAAGGAGAGCTTATTACTATTAACACAAACGGCAGTTTATTAATTAACGGCGGTATTATTGTATATATTGCAGGAACGATACTCTGGTTCACACAGGAAATAGGCAGAAGTTTTATATGGCTTCCTGTTATTTTTTACGGGATAGGTTTTTTAGTAATGATTACAGGAATTATTTTTGCACAAAAACTATTTCAAAATCCTAAACGCTTTTGGAAATTTCCTGCAATTTGGATATGCACCTTTTCAGGTCTTATAGGAGGGGCAACTATAGGAAACTTTTTCTCTTTAATTATTTTTAAACAGCCTAAAGAAATATGGACTATCATAATGGTATCAGCCCCTATAGAAAGAGCGCTCTTTGCGTTAGGCGCAATGCTTGTCGGAGTGCCTCTTTTAATAGGGTTAAACAAAGCAGGAATATCAGTCGGACCTCAGAAAGAGGAAGAGTAAATTTAGATTGAAAAATTTAATAAAAGGGAATATTATTATAAAATAAGGAGAAAATCATGCAATTTTTAAATTTCGATAAAACAAATAGTTTTAAAAAACTCAGCGATTATGCAAATGGCTATTCATTTGATTTCAGATCAAAACTTGATGCAAAAAGGGTTAGCGAATGTGTTATCCCAATGGCGGCAGGGCTTAACTATTCATGGGCGGCTAAAGCTGCCGATGAGCAAACCGTCAAATTATTGCAAGAGCTGTCTAATGAGCAGGAAATAATCGCAAAATATAAAGCTCTCTTAGACGGTGAAGTAATTAATACAGGGGAAAAACGCAAGGTTTTACACCAGCTTTCGCGCGGAGAGCAAGGAAAGCCTGTAATTGAAAACGGAAAAAACATCGGGGAATTTTACCGCAAAGAAATGGAAAGATTTTGCCGCTTTGCAGACGATGTTCACAACGGAAAATTCAAAGGATCATCCGGGAATGATTTTACTACTGTAATTCAAATAGGAATAGGCGGATCAGACTTAGGACCCCGCGCGCTTTATCTTGCTCTTGATAACTGGGCAATAGCTGAAGGTAAGAAAAAACTCAATGCAAAGTTTATTTCAAACGTAGACCCGGATGACGCATCACAGATAATATCATCCTGCGATCTTGCAAAGAGCCTTTTTATTTTAGTATCAAAAAGCGGCACAACTCAGGAAACACTGGCAAATGAACTCTTTGTAAAAGATAAATTAAAAAAAGCGGGATTGGATACAAGCAAACACATGATAGCTGTAACAAGCGAAACAAGCCCTCTTGCACGTAACAGCGCATATTTAGATTCTTTTTATATTGATGATTACATCGGAGGACGTTATTCGTCATCCTCTGCTGTAGGCGGCTGTGTTCTTTCTTTGGCTTTCGGCTCTGAAGTATTTAAAGATTTCTTAAAAGGCGCTTCAGAAGCGGATAAACTTGCGCTTAACGATGATATTTTAAAAAATGCCGCTCTTTTAGATGCGCTTATCGGTGTATGGGAACGCAACTTTTTAAAATACCCAAGTACAGCGGTTCTGCCTTACAGTCAGGCTCTTTCGCGCTTTCCTGCGCATTTACAGCAAATGGATATGGAATCAAACGGAAAGCGTGTAAACCGTAACGGAGAGCCTGTCTCTTACAGTACAGGTCCTGTAATTTTAGGAGAGCCGGGAACAAACGGTCAGCATTCATTTTACCAATTACTGCATCAGGGGACAGATATTATTCCTTTACAATTTATAGGTTTTACAGAAAGCCAAAAGAATGATGATGTATCTGTTGATAATTCTGTAAGCCAAACTAAGTTAGCGGCAAATCTTACGGCGCAAATTGTCGCATTCGCAAAAGGGAAGGACTCAAATGATCGCAATAAAGAATTTCCCGGAGGCAGACCTTCAAGTTTAATTTACGGAAAACGCCTTACACCTGCCGTTTTAGGAAGCCTTCTTGCGCATTATGAAAACAAAGTAATGTTTCAGGGTTTTGTGTGGAACGTTAATAGCTTTGATCAAGAAGGAGTGCAGTTGGGAAAAATTCTTACAAAGAAAGTACTTTCTCATGATTTTGGTGACAGCGCACTTGAAGCATACAGTAAATTGTTTAAGATATAAAAGTACTGAATGCAAAAACTCTACGAAACACAGGAAAAGGCGAAAAGAGCTGTTTTAGTAAGTATTCTTAACGGCGAAGCAAGTGATGAAGCAAAGGCGAGTGAACTTTGCGGTCTTACCAAAACCTTAGGTCTTGAAATTGCGTGTCACGAAAAAATAAAAGTCAGGGAAAAAAGCGCGAAATACGGAATGGGAAGCGGAAAAGCGCAAAGTATATCGGAAAAAGCGTCAGAAATTGAAGCTGATTTACTTATTTTTGATTGGAACACAAGCCCTTCGCAACAAAGAAATTGGGAGGAGTTATCAGGGCTTCCAGTTATAGACAGGCAGGAATTAATAATCCGTATTTTTGCAGACAGAGCAACTACAAAAGAAGCGGAACTGCAAGTTAAATTGGCAGAATTAACATATCTATTACCGCGTTTAACGCATAAGTATATTGATCTTTCGCGCCAAAGGGGAGGGCGTTACGGAACGAAAGGATCAGGAGAAACTAAATTAGAAACTGACCGCAGAAAAATCGAAAAGCGAATCAATCAGCTTGAAAAAGAAATAGAACAGGTAAAAAAACAAAGACAGCTTCAAAGACGCTTGAGGGAGCGGAACAATATTCCTGTATGCGCGATAGTCGGTTATACGAATGCAGGAAAATCAAGTTTATTAAATGCACTAACAGGTGCAGATGTAGATGCGCAGGATAAACTGTTTGTCACTCTTGATGCCGTTACGCGAAAATTTCAGCTAACGCCTGACAAATCTGTTTTACTGACAGATACAGTCGGTTTTATAAGAGACCTCCCTCATGCTTTAATCAAAGCATTCCGTTCAACACTGGAAGAGGCGGCGTTAGCCGATATACTCATCAACATTTTAGATGCATCAGAGCCTGATATTGAAAATAATTATGAAACAACTCTATCGGTTTTAAAAGCGCTTTCTTCTGAAACAGGAAAAGCAATAGAAAATATTCCGATGATAACATTACTTAATAAAATTGATAAACTTCCTGCTAAAGATCAAATCACAGATTTGCAAAGCAGGTTTCCCGGTAGTATTGCAGTTTCTGTAAAAAATGGATTAGGGTTTGAAGAATTAATAGAAAAATTATTATACGCCTTTGTACGATAGTACATTCACTATACAAAAGTAAAGCGAAATATGTAAAAATCTTTAACTTTATAAAAAATCGTGAAAAAATACTCATGACAAATCATTGTTAGGTGCATTATACTTACAAGTTTTTGTCAATATAGAAAAACTAAAATAAAAATATATAATCGTATTTTTTTATATAAACTTGACAAATGGAAAATTAGACATAAGACTTAACAATAGTATTTTTATATTTAGGTTTTTGTTCAAATAAAAAAATGAACAAGGCAGAAGGGTCGTATGATTCTTTTAAAAGATAAAAAGGAGTTTTAAAATGAAAAAATGGATTTTTACAGGAATAGCGGTACTTCTAACGCTTGCTTTAATGATGGCGGCGTGTGATTTTGCGCCATTATCGCTAGTGGAAAAAGGTATAAATGAAAACAAAGAAGAATTCGCACAATATTCTGCGGACGGAAAAACATTAACAATTAATCTTGAAGGCGGAAGTCCGAGTAAAAATATGTCAAGAGCTTTGACAAACGCTCTTGCAAGAATTAACCATGACTTTTATGAAGTAGTATTCTATTATGACGCAGATGGTTCAGGCGCAGGAGCGCCGAAAGTTTCAAGAACATCATGGTCCCGTGGTGAAGGTGCAGCTCTTGCTGTTTTCCGCGGCAAAGATGGAACTGTCGGTATTAATTACGGTTCAGTTGATTTTAGCTCAAGTATAGAAGGTGCCGTCGCCGCAGTAGACACAGGAGCGGCTATATTGTTTGTAGGAAAAAAAACATCCAAAGGAGCTGTTCTTCTCGCAGTTGGAACACTTGTTAATACAGCCGATAATATGGGTAATTATCCCGGCACTCCAAGCACAATAGTAAAATCTACAACATCAAAAGTTACATTTGATATCGCTTCACTGTCATCCGGTATATTTCCGGATAATTTAGCAGGTTCAAGTTTTTATACAATACAAGATACAACAGGTGGTTCATTCGATTTTGATAATGATGCTGACACAATAACAGCTATTACCACTAATACACCTGGTGACGGAACTCAATTCGTAGCGCAAATATTTAAAACTGTACCTTTCCCATTGTATATGTTCACTTCAGAAGAAACTACCGGTAGTGATAGGCATTATGCGGGAAAATTTACATTTAAGACTGCTACTACCGGCGGTCTGGTACCTGATTTACCAACTCCGGTAGGACTTCATCACATATCAAATTATGTAAAGGGTATTGTTACAGCCGCTCCTGCGTCTTATGAATATACTGATTTAATAGGACCCAATGTGTTAATTAACGGTGAAAAAATTAATGGTAACGCAGATGATTTGGGTGTAGAAGTAACAATGGAAAATAATATGACCGCAGATGCTACCTTGAATAATGAAGCGTATTTTATAATTAAAGTGCCGAAAGGAGTAGGCGGATTAATCGCTTTTAACTTTAATATACCGGTATATGCGATTACAAAAGCTAACGCAGATAACAGTGTTGCTCCGATTTTATGGTTTGTTCAATCCGGTATAGAGAACAACTACATTGATAACGGAGTAGGTCTTGGCGGTTCAATATTGCTTGGAATAGGAGATCCTTCCTTGATTAAGATTGATAACGCATTTAAGAACTAAATTGTATTAAAATGTTTTTCCGATAGGCTGAAACAAATATGAAGCGTTTTTTGATAATATTACTTATTATTCTCACAATCTGCACAGTAATAAGCTGCAATCAACCTATCGGAAGCATTGACGCTAACGGAAACGGTAACGGAGCCGGCTCAGGAGAACTTGAGTTTTTATGGCTGGTTCCGGCGCGTATTTTATATGAAACTGAACAATGGTTTGTTCCCGGTGATGATTTACAGATCATGTATGCAGGAGACGGGGTTGTAAAAGAAATACCATACAATACTCCCGGTGTAGAAATTGAAATTTTAGAACATGCTCATAGCGTAGACAATCCTAATACCATTCCAATAACTAACGGGGAAATTAAATTAAATACAGCCGGCAGACATAAAATTAAAGTGTCGTTTAACGATAAATCATCGCATTATACTATCGAAGTAAGAGGCACTTATTCAGGCGGCGGTGATGAATCAGATATCTTTGATATTATTTGGTTATAATTAAAAATGAAAAAAAACATTTTAATTATTCTTTTTTTTATTGTCACTGTTTCTACATACGCTCAAAATATCCGTGACATTCAAGTGTTTGTCCCTCCCGTTACAGGAAGCGTAACAGCAGGGGATAATGTTTTTTTTTACCGTCAGCTTACATTTGAAGTAGTCTCTCAATTTTATACACTTGTCAGATCGCAAGCAGCTTCCGATTATATTTTGAAAGGTACTATCGCTCTTGAAAGCGAAACGAAAGCGGTAAAAAATGAAATTCAAAATAATACAACAAATGGAATACACGAATTTTATTCCAGAGAAAAAAATGATAATTTATCTTTTTATCATATTACAGACGATCACACAGATGATTCACAAGGGTTTGCTTTTATATTGGAATTGATAAATAACAAAACAGGCGAAGTTATCGGTAAACAAATATTATTTTACAATGTAATTGATGCTTCCATTGCACAGTTTCTGTCTGTTATGGTTTACAATATGCTCTCAGGATTTCCAGATATTGTGCGTACAAATGAATGGCGTAATAAATGGCTTTATTTAGATGCAGCTGTATTGTGGGCACCGAGTGTTTATGCAGGGGAATACCAATCAATCAATTGGCTTAATTTTGGTTTAAGAGCGTTAATAGAATTTCATCCGTTTAATTTTTTATCTGTCGCCGCAGGTTTCCAATTTAAACAAGATTGGATTGTTACCTCTTCAGGTGATTATCATGATTTGATATTAGAAGTTCCATTATTAGTCAAATTAGTTTTAAAACCGGCAGATCATTTTATGCTGGAACCATATGGAGGTTTATCAATCAACCAATCATTAATGGGAACAACATCGCCCTCATTTTTATCATGGTTTGCAGGTATCCAGCTAGGGGTAAAAGCAGGGTACGGGATGATCGTCATAGACCCATGTTTTATAATGGATACTGATTATTCACATCTTCCGGGACAGACGATTCAATACACCCGCACCAGTATTCAAATAGGTATAGGGTATAAATTCGGCTTTTTACTAAAAAAACATTTAAAAGATTATTAATGATAAATACAATTATATTAAAATAAAATGTACTAATTTAATATTTAATAAAAAACTTGCAAATTTAAAATACCTGTATTAATATAATTTAGGAGCATAAAAATGGCAGAAGACTTTATGGATAAAGTATTTTCCTTATTTTCGAACGAAGGTTTAACCGATGAAAAGCAAAATATGCTGAAAGGCATCGGTAAAGAATTAAGTCAAAGCAAATATGCCAAATTTTTTAGAATTAGAACCGAAGAAACAGACCCCTCTTTTATGTCATTTTTATTTTCTGTTTATAAAATGATATATCCTATCAAACTATTCATGAAAGACGAAGGCAGAATGAAAAAATTAAGGCACTTAATCGTTGATTCATGTATAGACGCAAATGTAAAAGAAACGGTAAAACGCATTGATCCTGCAGCACTTGATGAAAAAATAAAAACTGTTTCCGGAGAAGAGCTTATTGCATCAATTCAAGCCGATGTTGATCTTCTTGTCCATCAGTTTGATTCAAAGCACATAACAAATGTTAACCATCGTTACGAATTAACTTCGGCTTTTTATCAATTTGTTTCATATAATTTTGCCGGTTTTTTTAAGAAATTTGACTCTCATTTTGCAGACGGCAGTTTTATTATCGAGCCCAAATACCCCGCCATTAAAACTATTTTAATGATCGATCAAATCGGGGATTTTTTAACAGTGACACAGCCTTTAAAACCTGAAGAAGACTGGAACGGGCTTTTAAGCCTGATTAAATCCTGCGAAGGTCACGATCTTGTCAATTATGAAGAATTCAATACAATGATTAAGACTTTGCGCGAGATTCATACATCAAAAATCCTTGAATTGATGGTTCAATACACCCTTAGAAACCCTGTATGGCAATTTAAACATTCGGTTTTCCGTGAAACAATAGGCGATACTTGGCTGGAAACTAAAAAGAACGATGCTTATAATTATATTGCCATAATAAACAATGCTAAAAAGAACACGCAAATTAATGCATTAACAAAGCAAATTTTTGAAACTACAGACCTTAACCGGCTGGATAACTACAATGTGCAGATAAGTGAGACATACCGAAAAAAGAATGTTGATTTTTTTTACTATGCAGAAGGGCTGAATTATTTAAAAGCTTTCCTTGATGATTATGTCGAAAAAGAAATAAAAGAACTCTGCGATATCGTAATAATACGCGGTCAATGGACAAATAATACGATGTCAAGGGAAATGAGCGAGGCAATGCATAGTTTATTGGATACTCAAGGCAAAATAAACGATATAGATGTAGTCATGGGAGAAGACGGCGGTGACGGCTCCCGGCTTCGGGCTGCCCTTTTAAGAGTTGATCGCGACCAGACGCAAGTCCGTTATATAAACAGCATTGTCGCTAAAAATAACGCCGAAGCCCTTGAAATAATCAATGAAGCCGCTCAGAACTTAATAGTTATAGGGAAACATCTTAAAAACTTGATTGAGGATCTGCAAAAGAAACACCCGGAACTGCTTATCAACTGGAAGGAGATAACCTTAGTTTCAAGAGATCCTTTGCAGCAGAGAATGATTAACGATTTTAAGAGGATTAACTTTTTCGTTCAATTAATGCATTTATGCACACAGTAAAAAAAAGGTTGTGAAATAAAAGGATATATAATACAATATTTATATTGATAAATTAAAACAAAGGGGAAATGATGGAAATTCAGGTTCAAGAACTTATTGATAAGATAAAAAAGGACGGGATTGATACAGCTTCAAGGCAAGCGTCAGAAATTAAAAACGGCGCGCAAGCAGAAGCGGCACGTATCATCGAAGCAGCTAAAAAAGAAGCGGACGCTATTATTTCTAACAGCAAACTGGAAGCAGAACGTGCCGAAAGGGCATCGCTTGCTGCATTACAACAGGCATCCCGTAACTTGATTTTGGCTTTCAAAGATGAAATTCAAGCACTGTTAAACAAGATTGTTAGCGAGAATATTGGCGCTAATTATAACGGCGATATTCTAAAATCAATCTTGCCTGAGCTTATTAAAAATTGGTCTTCTAAAGGCAGCGATACTATTAATTTGATTCTGCCGGAAAATCAATTAAACCAGCTTCAGGCTTTCTTTACAGATCAGTTAAAGAAAGAATTGGGAAAAGGTATTGAATTAAAATCAAACCGCAAATTAGCCTATGGTTTTCAAATATCAAACAAAGAAGGATCTGCCTATTATGACTTTTCCTCAGAAGCGGTTGCAGGGCTTCTTTCAAGTTACTTGAATCCCAAATTGGCTGAAATAATTAAAGATTCATCTAAAGGAATGTAATTAGTGGGATTATATTATTACCTTATGTCCCAGTTACCCTCTTTGATGTATGATCAAAAGCCGCCTATGTCATCAGAGGCTTTTAAGGAATTGGCATCATTATTATTAAGTAAAAAAGATGCATCCCTTTTAAAATATCTTTCTTTACAGTTGAATAATGATGTAAGCAGCACAAAAAAAACAGTTTCTACCGGCTGCAGTTTTATCGATGACTGGCGTGATTGGGAAAAAACTTTACGTTTAAATCTTGCAAGATACCGCTACTTGGAATTACAGAATAAAAAAAGTCCGAACGATTATAAAAATGAAGCGCAAGACGGCGATAAAGATACATATTTCTTTGAAAACATGGAAACCTTTAATATACCAGTTCTTCCTGCAGATGCGTATAACACAGCTTCCGTAGTCTTTACTCAAGAAGGCTCGCCGCTTGACGGGGAAATATTAATAGATAAAGCGCGGTGGAATGCGATTGATTTAATGGCAGGTAACGAATATTTTGACCGTAATAATGTATATGCCTATTTTTTAAAATTGCTGATTCTTGAACGCCGGCAATTATTTATAGTTGAAAAAGGATTCTCTGAATATAAAACAATCTACTCTCAAATTATAAATTCTTCATCTAACGAATCCAGCGAACCGCGCGGAGATTTTTATCAAGAGAGTCAAAATAATAAAAGTGAAATGACGGGAGATAAAAAATGATCGGAACAAAAGGTACAGTAACTGCCGTTAACGGCAATATGGTAAGCGTCCGTTTTGACGGGATTGTTTCCATGAATGAGGTTGGTTATGTTAAGGTTACCGAAACTAAATCAGGCGGAAATACAACCGAAACAAAATTAAAAAGCGAAGTAATCAGAATCAGAGGCGAGGTAGCGCAGCTTCAAGTTTTTGAAATCACCAAAGGTATTACTATCGGCGACGAAGTTGAATTTACAGGGGATATGTTATCTGTAGAGGTAGGACCCGGTCTTTTAGGGCAGGTTTATGACGGGCTGCAAAACCCGCTTCCTCAGTTAGCCCATGCTGCAGGTAATTTTCTTGAAAGAGGTGTTTACCTCGATCCGCTTCCCTCCGATATTGAATGGCAGTTTACGCCTGTTAAAAATGCGGGCGACAAAGTAGAACGCGCCGATGCCTTAGGGACAGTGCCGGAAGGCTCTTTTACCCACAGCATTATGGTTCCGTTTAATATGTACGGCAGTTATACAATCTCTTGGATTAAACCTGCCGGTAAATATAAACTTCGCGATACTATTGCAGAACTTACAGACGAAAAAGGCAATAAATTACCCGTAACATTAAGTTTCCGCTGGCCGGTAAAACGCGCAATCGATTGCTACGAAGAGCGTCTTAAACCGGTAGATACAATGGTTACCCGTGTCCGCCTTATCGATACATTTTACCCTGTAGCGCGCGGAGGCACTTATTGTATACCCGGTCCTTTCGGAGCAGGTAAAACAGTTCTTCAGCAGATAACAAGCCGTTTTGCCGATGTTGATATCGTTATCATAGCAGCTTGCGGTGAACGTGCAGGCGAAGTTGTAGAAACCTTAAAAGAATTCCCTGAATTAAAAGATGAAAGAACAGGCAGATCCCTCATGGAAAGGACTATCATCATTTGTAATACTTCTTCTATGCCTGTCGCGGCGCGCGAAGCGTCAGTTTATACAGCCGTATCTTTGGCTGAATACTACAGACAGATGGGGCTTCATGTCCTTCTCCTTGCAGACTCAACAAGCCGCTGGGCGCAGGCGATGCGTGAAATGTCAGGGCGTCTTGAAGAAATACCCGGTGAAGAAGCGTTCCCCGCTTACATGGAATCGACAATTGCGTCTTTCTATGAAAGGGCAGGTATTGTACGCCTTCGCAACGGGAAACTCGGTTCTGTTACTATCGGCGGAACTGTAAGCCCTGCAGGCGGTAACTTTGAAGAGCCTGTAACACAGGCGACACTTAAAGTAGTAGGTGCTTTCCACGGTCTTTCTCGCGAAAGGTCGGACGCACGCAAGTTCCCTGCCATTCACCCTCTTGATTCATGGTCAAAATATAAAGGAATAATCGAAAGCGAAAAAGTATCATATGCGCTTTCTTTTATGAAGCACGGTACGGAAGTTGAACAGATGATGAAGGTAGTAGGCGAAGAAGGAACAAGCGCAGAGGACTATATCGTCTATCTGAAAGGCGAGCTTATCGACTCTGTTTATTTCCAGCAGAACTCATTCGATCCTGTCGATGCAGCTGTAAAACCGGAAAGGCAAAAATATGTGTTTACAAAACTTTTAATAGTGCTTGCTTCTCAGTTTGAATTTCCGGACAAGAACGAAGCACGTTCATGGTTTAATAAATTAAGGCAAAAATTTCTTGACTACAATGGATGCGAATGGAAGAGCGAACGCTTTGACACCATAGAAGAAGAAATTGAAAAAACAATTAAGAGCCAATCAAAAGGCTTGGACAATGAAGCCAGAAAAATTATTATCTAGGTTTCATTTAAGTAATAACGAAAGTTTGGGCGGTTAGGGGAAAGTATGAATAAAGTTTATAGCAAAATTGAGTCGATAACAGGAAGCGTAATTACCGTAAAAGCTGACGGTGTGCGTTACGGAGACCTTGCCGAAGTTGATACGGTATTCGGCACTTCTCTTGCAGAAGTAAACAGGCTTCAGGGTGACACAGTCTCCCTGCAGGTATTCGCAGGCGGAAGAGGTATTTCCACAGGGGACACAGTGCGCTTTTTAGGAAGACCCATGCAGGTTTCATTCTGCGATAATCTTATGGGCAGGGTTTTCTCAGGTTCCGGAAAATCGCGCGATAACGGTCCTATGTTACACGAAAACATGATCCCGATAGGCGGACCTTCTGTAAATCCGTCTCAGCGTATCATTCCGCGTAACATGATCCGCACAGGTATCCCGATGATCGATCTTTTTAACACTCTTGTAGTTTCACAGAAGCTCCCGATCTTCTCTGTATCAGGAGAGCCTTATAACGAACTTCTTGCACGTATCGCGATGCAAGCGGAAGTTGATGTTATCATCCTAGGCGGTATGGGTCTTAAATACGACGATTATCTTACCTTTAAAGAAACTATCGAAAACGGCGGCGCGTTGGCGCGTACTGTTATGTTTATACACACTGCAAGCGACCCGACAGTAGAATGTCTTATGATACCAGATATGTCACTGGCTGTTGCAGAACAATTCGCTCTTCAAGGAAAAGACGTTTTAGTCCTTTTAACAGATATGACAAACTTTGCAGACGCAATGAAGGAAATATCAATTATTCAAGAGCAAGTTCCTTCTAATCGCGGATATCCGGGCGACCTTTACAGCCAGTTGGCAAGCCGTTATGAAAAAGCTGTTGACTTTGAAGGTTTAGGATCGATCACAGTCTTGGGCGTTACAACAATGCCCGGCGACGACGTAACCCATCCGGTACCGGATAATACAGGTTATATCACAGAAGGTCAGTACTATCTTAAAAACGGACGCATAGAACCTTTCGGCTCTCTTTCACGTCTTAAACAACAGGTTAACGGAAAAACCCGCGAAGACCACCGCGCCTTAATGGACGGTATGATCAAACTTTATTCATCTTTCCGCGACACTTTAGAGAAAAAAGCGATGGGCTTTATCATGACCCACTGGGATGACAAGCTTTTAAAATACGGGGAACAATTTGAAAAAAGAATGATGGACTTGTCGGTAAATATACCGCTTGAAAAAGCGCTGGATTTAGGATGGGAAATTCTTTCAGATTGCTTTGAAAGAGAAGAAACAGGATTAAGGACAGAATTAATAAATAAATTCTGGCCTAAGGATAAATAATCGGGAATAAATAATGGCTAAGATAAGGCTTACAAAAAACGAACTTAAAAAGCAAAAAGATTCTCTTAAAAGGTATAAACGCTATTTACCTACATTGATGCTTAAAAAACAACAGTTACAGGGAGAAATCAGGCTTACAGACCTTCGTTTAAAGGAATTACATTCAGCCAGAGAAAACTTAGATGAATCTTTTAAAAGGTGGATTGCAGTCTTCGGCGAGACAGGATTTTTCACTAAAAATATTTTAAAAATTACAAGCCTTAGAACAGAGCAGGGGAATGTTGCCGGCGTACCCATTCCGATTTTTAAAGGGGCGGATTTTGAGATATCCCGCTACGATCTTGCGCGTACCCCTTTGTGGCTTGATACTGCAATAGACTGCATGAAACAATCACTCTTACTGGAATTGGAAGCGCAGATAGTAGAAGAGCAAAGAAAAAGGCTTGATAAAGAATTAAGAACAACAACACAGCGTGTTAATCTTTTTGAAAAAATTAAAATTCCGCAAGCGCTTGATAATATTAAAAAGATAGAAGTATATTTGGGGGATCAACAGACAGCTTCTGTTGTTCGGGGCAAAATCGCAAAAAGCGGGTCATCTGCTGAAAGAGTAAAAACATAAAGGTATATAAGGGAACAAGTATATGATTGTACCAATGAAAAAAATCTGTCTTGTAGTTCAGGAAGCATTCCGTGATATAGCTCTTCAAAAGTTACGTGACATTGGAGTGATTCATCTGGAATCAAGAGATATACCTGTAGACATCAATTCCAATGCACAAAAACATAGAGTAAAAGTTGAAGATGCAATCGGACTTATTAGAGATTTTAAATTACCGAAGGAAAAGAAACCTAAAAAGAAAAAGAAAGGGGAGCCTGAAGATAACCGCCCTCCTTTTGAAAGAAGGCAAAAACCGATAGGGCTTCATAGAGGCAGAAGAGCAACCGATATTTTTGGAACAGAAGAAGAAGAGCCGTATTCATTAAGCGCGGTAAGAGCTCCTTCAAGACCGGATTTATCTGAGTTTATGCTGAACATAGATAAAAGCCGCAGAACATTAAAAGACAGAGATATATTTCTTAGCCATGAAATAAAACGTATACAAAATTGGGGTAATTTTGATCCCGGTATTATTAAGGCTATGTTTGACAGCGGAATGCCTGTTTATCTTTATGAAATATTTCAGGATGATTTTAAAAATTTGGAAGAAGATATTGTTTTTATCAAAGTTAAAACAAATAAAACAGTTATTCATCTTATAGTATTTGAAAAAGAAATAAAAGGTGTTTCTCCTGTAAAAATACCTGAAAAAAGTTTGAATGAATTATTACAGGAAGCTGAAGTAGTAAAAAAAGAAATAAGTGAATATGACGAAAAATTAAAAAATTTCGCCAACCGCCGTTCTGCTCTAAATACGGAAATGGTAAAAGTTCAGCAGGATATTGAGTTTGAAGATGCAATGGCTAATATGGAAATTATGGAAGAACAAAAAACGGAAAATCCGTTCAGTAAACTTTCATGGTTAACAGGTTATGTCCCGGCAGAAGATCTTAAGCATGTAAAAGCTGTCGCCAGAGAAAATTGCTGGGCACTGTCAGCATACGATCCTGATCCTGAAGATGAAAAAGTCCCGACTAAACTTAAAAATAATAAATTTGTAGATATACTTAACCCTGTTACAGGTTTTCTTGGGTTACTGCCGGGTTATCGTGAGATTGATATTTCAATATGGTTTCTTGTTTTCTTCAGCATTTTCTTCGGCATGATTTTCAGCGATGCCGCCTACGGTTCAATGCTTGCATTAATCGCGATATTCTGCCTTATAAAATTTGCAATCGATAATAGGAATAATATACCGAAAAAACCGATCCCAAAAGGATTTTTATTACTTCTATTACTTGGTGTATCAAATACAATATGGGGTGTACTGACCTGCTCTTGGTTCGGTTTTGAAGTTGAAAAAGTTCCGCAATTTTTACAGGACATTTCTCTTTCATATTTTTCAACTGCAAAAACAGACCCTGTCTTAGTAACACAGAACTTACAAATATTCTGTTTTACGCTCGGTTTAATACATCTGTCAATAGCGCATCTTAATAATATAGTAAAGTTTATAAAGTTAAAAACACCTAGGTTCCTTGCAGACATAGGTCAAATTGCCATGCTTACAGGTGTATATAATGTGGTTTTAATGCTCATTGTAAGTAATGAAACCCGTAAAATCGATTTGCATCCTGTATCGCTTTATCTTATTGCAGGCGGTTTTCTTCTAAACTTCTTGTTTGGGTATTATCAGACAAGTTTCAAACAATCTGTAATATCCAGTTTACAGAGTATAATTACCGTTATTTTAGGGATAGTAAGTGTATTTTCTGATATAATGTCTTATATAAGGCTTTGGGCGGTAGGGTTAGCAGGAGCTGCTATTGCAGGAACGGTTAATTTACTGGCTGGTCCCTTATTTGGCAATTTCTTGATTTTCTTAGGGATTTTATTATTTATTTTCGGTCATGGTTTGAACATGGTGCTTAACGTATTGGCTGTCCTTGTTCACGGCGTGCGTTTGAATACATTGGAATTTTCAGGGCATGTAGGGCTTAGCTGGTCAGGCAAAGCTTACAAACCCTTTGCAAAAAAAGAAGCAAAATAAAATTGGAAGGAGTAAAGTATGGATTTAGGATTATTAGGAGCCGGTTTAGTGCTTGGTATAACAGCCATCGGTTCAGCCATTGGTATCGGCAGCTGCGCGCAAGCGGCAATCGGCGCATGGAAGAAGTGTTTTACAACAAATAAACCGGCTCCCATGACCTTGTTAGTATTTGCAGGATTCCCTTTAACACAGATTTTCTACGCATTTATATTATTGGGGACACTCAAGAATGCGGCGGAAACAACACCTGAAAACGGAATACTGTATTTCGGGTTTGCAATTGCTGCAGGTCTTGCAATCGGCGCAACCGCTATAGTACAGGGAAAAGCAGGAGCTGCAGCTTGCGATGCATTATGTGAAACCGGTAAAGGCTTTGCCCAATACATCAGCGTTATCAGTATATCAGAACCAGTCGCGCTTTTCACGATGGTTTTTACAATGATAAGCTTGTAAGAAAAAGAAGAAGCTGTAAGAGAAAGAAGTTTACACTAGGTCTCGAATAAGGCGCATAAAGAATAAGATAGCGAAAGAATCGCATCTGTTTCTTTGTGCGCCTTTTGTATGGTATAAAAAAATCTTAACTCTCTTCTTGACTTTAAGTTACAAAAATGATATTGTGTTATCAAAAATTGACGGAGGTTTCAAATAAAGTTAATAAATAAACGGTCGAGTAGCTCAGTGGATAGAGCAGTTGCCTTCTCCAACAGATTATAAATATTAAAACAGATAATAGTCTGTTGAAGAAGCAACTGGTCGGGAGTTCGATTCTCTCCTCGATCAATTTTACTTACATCTTTAACTTTTCAAGCAGGATATTTTTAAACTTTACAGCTGATTGATTTCCGGGTTCTAACGATAAGGAGTTTTCGCAATCGGCAAGCGCGCCGGGAAAATCCCCTATATGAAAATATGCTTGTGCGCGTCTGAAAAGACAGAATGACTGATAAGGGTTTATCGATAAAGACAGGGAATAATCGTCTATTGCCTGTGAAAACTGTTTTAAAACGGAATTTACAACGCCTCTGTAATAAGCGACCTTATACGCTTCATTATCAAGCTTTAAGGATGCGCTGAAATCTTCTATTGCAAGATCGTATTGAGAATTGGCAAAATGAGCCATTCCGCGGTGTTTAAAAATAATTGAGCGGATTGCATTGTTATTATAGTTCATTTCGGGATCGATTTGCGGTTTTAACTCAAGTATCTTTGTGTATTGCATAATCGCTTCGTCAAAACGGTTCTGGTTGTGTGCAGATAAAGCGTGAACAAGTAAATCATCAATTGAGTGGTTTTCACCTGCCCACATGGGAGGGTAGTCCTCTGATTTTACTGCTGGCGGCGGCTGTATAATTTGTTCTGTGAAAAGGAGGTTGTCAATTGACTCTTCTATTTTCTGAAAGAAACTTTCCCGCCTTTTATCCATTTCGTTTGTATATTTTCTCTGATAACTTCTTATCTCTTGAAAAATGATATCCGCCAAAGAAAGGCTTGCATTTACAGCGGCTAATTTTCTTTTCATAGGGTCATCAAAGGGGCTGAACTCTGCTTTGTAGACAAGTTCATGTTCAACCTCAGCCCATGCATCCTGAAGGATAGTGCGTACTTGAATTTCTGCAATTTCCGTTCCCGGATAGCCGTATTTATCAATCATATCATTTGGAATTTTAATCAATAGGTGGGTTGATTCATAGCCAAATTCTTTAAAAGTATAATGCCCCTTTATCTCTTTTTCTATAATTTTAAAGTTTTTACTGATTACTTCTTGTATTACCTGAAGGTCTTCTATGAAAGGGCAGACTATTCTTAATCCCATAAGGTCTGTAATTAAAGGGTCTTTTTGACCTATTTTTAAAAGGCGGATATATTTAGTGAAATAACTTGAAAAGTTTTTAATCCGCCCGTTTACAACAGGAGCGGATTTTATTGCTGTAAGTATATTCTCGGTTCTTTCTTTTAGCTCATTTACTATTGCATAGCGTATTTCTATATACTTATCAAACTCTGCTTTTAATAAATTTTGATCAAAGAGGGATGAAGGAATATCAATGTTTTCTGTATTATTCATAATGTATCTTTACAAAAAAAAGCTGCCGGAAAACAATGTTTCTCGGCAGCATTCTCTGTCTTGACCTAACTGTCAGACTTAGTTTTGTTCTTCCCTGCGTGAAGGATCGTTAAACGGTACTTCTGTCGCTTGTCTCTGTTGTTCCAGATAACGAAGTATCTGGTTCTGTCCAAAGCGTTCCATCTCCCAAACTTTGCGTGCTTCTTCACGTGTTTGAATTATATTCCAGATTGCTTCATCGTTGATGTCGCGTTCTGTATCAAGAACTGCCAAGTCGTAGATAATCGCTACGTCTTTAAAGTATGTTACAAAGTCTCCGCCTTCCCTTGCCGCATCACGCTGGATTAAGAAACCTCCGAACTTGATAAAGGGGGTGTTAAAGGGATAAAGAGGGACTAATCTAAGGTCACGATTTCTTACTTCTGTTAAGTAAGCGGGATTTCTCCAAATAAGTTCTCCCCAGCCGTCATAATTTAAGAAACCCATGAAAATTGTTCTTTCTTCGCCGTTAGCGTTAATAAGAATAGTGGAAAGGCCATGAGGGAAATTAAGACCGTATGCACGGACTTTTACTTCTCTGATTACACCGACGTTCTTAACTACGCCGTATGCGGGAGCATTTTCTTCTTGCGCTTCAAAACGGCTCTTTAAGTTTGTGATACCGCCGCTTCCGTCCATAGGGGTGATAGTGCCGTCATCGCTGACAGTTGTGGTTTCATATGCCGGAATATCAAAAGGCGGTTTAATCCTTGCCCAAGAATTAAACGGTTCAACCGGGAAACGGACGCGGACGCCCATTACTTTTCCAAACTCTTTAGAGGCGGATTCCCTTGTGAAAGTTAAGGTTGTGTTGCCTACAGTTCTGGAAGAAGAGGCTAAAATTACTTCCCAGTTTGAAATAGCAAGTGAGGTTCTCATTAAACCTTTTTGCTGTGAAGTGAAACTGCCGCCGGCATTTTGGGAAAAGTCCATCATGGTTTGACGGTTTTGGTTAGGCTGATCGTTTTGATCGTTTTCACTTAACTTTACATTAATATCCGCTGCGAGCAGGGAGAAGTCGATAAGAACGGCTTCTTCAGCAAACAACGGAACCGCTAACATCGCAATTACGACAAGAATGAGCA
>WQSW01000004.1 GCA_009787695.1 Treponema sp. | reverse complement strand
CGAGTTTCTCTCTCCTGCTGGTTCTTCTCACGTATTATTTGTTCTTTAGCCTCAAGAAGAAGCTCTTTTTTCTTTGCTTCTGCTTCCTTAATCGCATCATTTTTTATACGTTCTGCAAACTGCTCTGTTGCCGTAAGTTGAAATCTGGCATAAAGCCATCTAATAAACCAGCCTAAAGTTAACCCGGCAAGAGGGAGGATTATATACATCCACCAAGGCATTGCTTCACCCCTTACCGAAGAATATTCAAAATCATTGTAAGAATAAACTAAATAGTAACGAATGTCAAGGAAAAAAGGGGTTTACATCTTGAATTCACTGCCTAAATATACTTTTCTGACCATTTCATCATTCAAAATAACGTCTTTATCTCCCCTTGCGAAGATTAATCCGTCTGCAATAATGAAAGCTTCATGTGTAATTTCCAAAGTGTCGCGGACATTGTGGTCTGTTATAAGTATGCCGATGCCGTTGCTGGCAAGGTGGCGGATAATTTGCTTAATCTCAAAGACAGCGATGGGATCGATGCCCGCAAAAGGTTCGTCCAAAAGCAGGAATTTAGGTTCGGTAGCGAGAGCTCTGGCGATTTCGGTGCGGCGGCGCTCCCCGCCTGAAAGGGTATAGCCGAATTGGGAGCGGATGCGCCCTATGCTGAATTCGTTTAATAGGTTTTCCAGTTTCTCTTTTTTTTGCTCTTTATTGATGTCTTTGCGGCTTTCCAGTATAGCCCAGATATTTTGCTCAACAGTAAGTTTACGGAAGATTGATGCTTCTTGCGGCAGGTAGGCTATCCCCATTCTTGCGCGGCGGTACATCGGCTTTGCAGTTATATTGATATTATCCATGAGGACAGTACCTTCTGTGGGTTGGTAAAAGCCGACTATCATGTAGAAGATTGTAGTTTTACCCGCACCGTTGGGACCAAGAAGCCCGGCAACTTCGCCGTTTTTCATGGTAAAACTTACACCTTTGACAACTTCTTTTTTTCCGAATTTTTTATGCAGGTTTGATACACCGAGTGTATGCGCTTCTAAAGAAACTTGTGTTTCTGAAGAATCAGACGCATTTAAAAAATCGGAGGTTTCTAAAGAAGCTTGCTGTGAATTGTTTTCATCTGTAACAGGATCGTTTTGGTATTCGGGATTTTCGTTTTCTGAATTGTTTAAACCGTCTTCGTTTTCTTCTTCCATTGATAACCCTGAATATTTTAATTGATTATTGTTCCTGCGACAGAACCTTCCATCATTACATCGTCTGTATCTAAATCGACACGAATTCTGTTTGCGCTGAATTCATCGTTTTTTTTATGTACTGTCGGAAAGCCGGACATATCCAGCAATTTTTCCTGCCGTCTGTAAATTGCATATTGCGAGCGGCATACCATATCGTCCTTGAATAAACGCACCGATATTTGAAAAACAGCGATTTCATTTTGATCATCATACTCGATGAATTGACCTCTTGCCACTATTGCGTTTGCTCTGTCTTCAAGCGTTGAATTGCCTTCCAGTCTTGCAACTTTTTGGATTCGGTCATAACTGAGTTTGTCGGTAATAAACAAAATGTTTTTTTCTTCTTCATGCCCCCAAACATTGCCTTTGCAAATTATAAATTGATTGTTGTCTCCGTGAATTTCAATTACATCTGCCCGCAGTAATAAATTGTCAGACCTTACCTCCGCATTGCCGATTAATATTGTTGTTTCCCTGCCTAAAGCCCGTGAGCCTGACATTCTGTCCGCTTTAAATGTAAATATATCTGCCGCTACAAATGAAAGGCTCAGACTTAAAAGAAAAAGATGAGAAAATAAAAGCCGTTTTAAAAAGTTACTTAATAACCTCAAAGTGCTTATCCTCCCAATACTTTTCAGGTTGTTCTTCTTTAATCTCTTCTGTTACAATACTTTGAATTGTTTCCGGATCTTCTTCCGAAACATCTTTTTCAATTTCTTCGCTTTCATCATCAGAGATAAAAATACCTGTCACTTGGTTTTTAAATTCCCATTTGCGGGAGCGGGTTTCTGCATAAAGACCTGTACCTATAAAGTGAGTTCCGTTTTCCTGATAGATATTTACTTCGCTTGTTTCGGGTGTAGAAAGGATACGCGGTTCATCTTTCCATTCAAGCTGTTTAGTTTCTAAAATGATGTCTTCTGATTCTACTTCGATTCTGACGCCGTTATCCATAGAAATATCGCCGGTTCCGATAACGATTGATGCATATCCTGCTTTGCCGTAAGCGTTTACTTCTTCACCTTTTTCACCGTATTGTTCAAAAATAAAGTTTTGTAATTTCATTATCCCTTGTTTTTCATAACGTTCTGCACGTTCAGCTTGAAAGCGTGCAATCGGATCATATGATCTGACGCGTACATACTCAACATTTTCCATTATTAAATCCGGAGATTCTCTTTCTGAGCCGTCGGTTTCACCGTAATCGAATGTACAGGATGCGGTAAATAAAGTTACAAAGAGAAAAGTAATTGTATAAACCAAAATGATTACAGTATTTTTCATTTTTATCCTTTTTGTTCTTTTATACAAGCTGCGATAAAATCCTTAAAGAGGGGAGAAGGTTTATTCGGTTTTGATTTATATTCAGGGTGGAATTGAACCGCGCATCCCCAAGGATGATCTTCATGGGGCCATTCAATACATTCAACCAAAGAACCGTCTGAATTAAAAGCTGCAAGTTTTAAACCGGAGTTTGTCATTTCGTTACGGTATTGATTGGAAAATTCATAACGGTGACGGTGACGTTCTATAATTTTTTCATTACCGTAAGCTGCCATTATATGAGAACCCTCTTCGTTAACAGTTTCGCTTGCACCTAACCTCATTGTCCCGCCGTAATTTTTTACGTTTACCTGTTCTACAAGAAGGCTTACAACAGGGTGCTTTGAATCGGGAGAGAACTCAGTTGAATCCGCATCAGTCCATTTTAAAACATTGCGTGCCCATTCAATCACCATTATTTGCATTCCAAGACAAATTCCAAAATACGGTTTTTTATTTTCTCTTGCCCATGCCGCCGCTTTTACCATTCCATTAATTCCGCGTTGTCCGAAACCGCCTGGAACTAAAATACCGTCCAGATTTAAACCGTTTTTCCCCAGTATATCATCGGTATTATCTTTATCTTCAAGTGCAGATGAATCGAGTTTTTCCAATTCAACATTAACGCCGTTTTCGAGTCCTGCATGAAACAACGCCGCATACAGTGATATGTAAGTATCATTAATATCCATGTATTTTCCGATAACGCCGATGCGTACTTTTCCCTGTCTGGAAGCAAATTTTTCCATCACAGAATGCCAAGGGCGCATATCGGCATGACGGCTTTCGATTCCCATTTTCCGTAAAATTACTTCATCAAGTTTTTGATCAAAGAAAACCATCGGTATTTGATAGATTGTTGTGTTGATATCAGGAGAAGTAAAAACCGCATCACGGTCAACATTTGTAAATTGAGCGATTTTCCGGCAAGTCGGTTCATCAAGCATAACCGGCGATCTGCAAATCAATATGTCAGGCTGGATACCTGTTTCCAGCATTGTTTTTACAGAATGCTGAGTAGGTTTGGTTTTTAATTCGCCGCACGCAACTTCCGGGATTAGCGTTAGGTGAACAGAGATGGCGTTTTTTTTGCCTTGTTCGTGGATCATCTGCCGGGCGGCTTCAAGGAAGGGGATAGACTCAATATCGCCGACCGTTCCGCCGATTTCGATGATTACAATATCGTTATCAGTATCTTCGTTGGCAACAGTAAGAATACGGCTTTTTATTTCATCGGTTATGTGGGGGATTACCTGCACGCACTTTCCAAGATATTTCCCTTCCCTTTCCTTACGGATGACAGATTCATAAACCTGCCCGGTAGTGATTGAGTTAGCAAGGCTCAAGCGCCCCTTTGTAAAACGGGCATAATTGCCCAAATCAAGGTCAGTTTCCGCCCCGTCATCGGTGACATAAACCTCGCCGTGTTGATAAGGGCTCATAGTTCCAGCATCGACATTGATATAGGGGTCGCATTTTACCATACGGACATTCAAACCCCTGCTTTCCAGAAGCGCTCCTATCGAAGAAGCCGCAACACCTTTTCCTAAACTTGAGCAAACACCGCCTGAGACAAAAATAAACTTGTTCATGTAATATAATTATGATGAATTTTAAGGGAAGATTCAAGGGCGGGGGATTTGTGAACAGTGCTCTTTCTGTGGATTCCAAGAAAGTTATGACTTTTTCGGAATATTTTCCAAGAAAATTATAACATTTTAGGAATTTGGGTTATAATATAGGTATGGGAAACTATGTAACAAGGATACAGGAAACCGACATTTTACTTAAATTAGCAGATAAGAAGGCGATAATTATTTACGGTGCAAGACAAGTTGGAAAATCAACTTTATTAAAACACTTATTAAAGGACAATACTTCTGTGCTTTGGTTATACGGCGACCAGGCGCAGACTCAATCTTTATTTAACGATTTATCTGTTCAAAGTATAAAATCAATAATCGGGAAAAAAAAAATAATTGTAATTGATGAAGCGCAAATGATAAAAGACATCGGTATAAAATTAAAGATGTTTACGGATTATCTTGATGATATAAAAGTGATAGCAACAGGTTCTTCATCTTTTGATTTAGCAAATAAAATTAATGAACCTTTAACCGGAAGAAAATGGGAGTATCATTTGTTACCGTTGTCTTTTAGGGAAATGGCAAACGAAAGCAGCGAGTTTGAGGAAAAGGGATATTTGGAAACTCGTTTAATATACGGCTATTATCCTGAGATTGTTATGCATCCCGGAGAAGAAAAAGAACGCTTGCTTGAACTTGTAACAAGTTACTTATACAAAGATGTTTTAATTTGGGAAAGTTTACAGAAAGCCGATAAAATCACAAGGCTTTTACAGGCGTTGGCATTTCAGACAGGTTCTCAAATCTCATATTCTGAAATAGGAACTATGATAGGGATGGATTCTAAAACAGTAGAAAAATATATCGATCTTCTGGAAAAAGCTTTTATTATTTACAGGCTGACATCTTACAGCAGAAATCTTCGCAACGAACTAAAGGCAAGTAAAAAAGTTTATTTTTATGATAACGGTGTACGCAATGCATTAATTTCTGCATTCAATCCTCTTGAATTACGCGATGATATCGGAATATTATGGGAAAATTTTATAATGGCGGAGTTATTGAAAAAAGATAAAAACACAAGAAATTTTGCCCGCCGTTGGTTTTGGCGTACAAAACAAAGTCAGGAAGTTGATTTAATTCACGAAGCAGACGGTGTTTGGTCTGCATATGAATTTAAATGGAATGAAAAGAAAAATGTTTCTTACCCTGCTGCATTTAAAGAAGCGTATCCTGAAATTAATTTTCATTTAATTAATAAGAGCAATTTTATTGATTATTTGTAAATTGTAAATCACTTTATTTTTTGAGTTTAGACATTGTATAAAAATAATAAAGTCAAATTTTACAAAGAACACAACAATCCCGCCAATTTCGCTTCCTCCCCCGCTGACATTTCGCCGGGAAGAATCAAAGGATGAGATTGAGTCGGCGGAAGAAGGAAACCTGCTTCTAAAAATTGACAGAAAAGCGTTTCCCATTCTTCTGTTTTAATTTCTTCTTTTAATGTGAGATAGATACCTTCTCTCTTCCAGATGCATACTTTGTTTTCAGTTTGTTGTGTGCAAATTTTATCGATACGCGGTAATAAAGGTTTTGCCCTTTGCGGCGCGGCTAAGATGTCGTACACTCCGCGTGCTGCAGCAGCTAATAAAACAGGGGATAAAGTTTCGCCCTCCGGTAACTGTAAGCTCTGTTTGTGCATTTGTTGCGCTGTTACGCACAAACCCATCGGTAATCCGCCGCACCAAAGACTGATACCGGGCAGTACAAGTATTAAGAGAGGTGCGTTTTCATCTGCGGCGAAAGGCGCTTCAGGGTTTTTGAAAGGTCTCCATAATTTTGCTTTGCCGTCTTCAAAGAGCGTGATTAATTCTTGCGGCGGTGCGGCGTAGATGCGGAAATTGTGAGCCGGTAAAAGTTTTGATAATGCTTTTAATAAGCGTCCCTCTGTAAAATGCGGGAAGGGTGCGTAAAGACCGCGGCTTGCAGTGTTTTTTATTTCGCGTAACAGGTTAGACGGAGTGTGTCCCATGATAGCCGCGCCGCCGTTTAGCCATAGGTCAACCAGGCGTTGGTTTTTTGTGTAGAGACGGTAATCTCTTGCGCGCAGAATAACCGGGAGGTTCATGCATCATCTCCTATTTTTTCAAAAGCCCTGCTTTGATATTCGCTTAAAAAATAGGTTTCCTGTCCGTTTTCAAATTTTACTCTTACAACAGGACCGTCATCGCTTTCTTTTACTTCCATTACAGCTCCGTAACCGTGATTGTCATGAAAAAGCCTCTGCCCTCTGCGCCAGCCGGCACGCTCTTCAAGTTCCGCTTGCACTGTTGATTGCTGAACTGCAGGCTGCAAATTGAACGGATTAAAGTTTCGTGCTGCAATAGGCTGGCGAATTTTTACAGAACTACTTCCTAAAATATGAGTGTCGCCCTTTAAACAATTTTTGTCAATTTCATATAAAAACATTGACACATTCATAAACTCAGTTTTTCCTCTTGTCAACCTTTGCCTGCAAGTTGTTAAATAAAGTTCGTCCATTGCGCGTGTTGCGCCTACATAAAAAAGACGGCGTTCTTCTTCAAGTTCTTCGCCTTTTTTATCCTCTCTGGGAAAAATTCCGTTTTCAAGACCTGTCATTATTACACGTTTAAATTCCAAACCTTTTGTGTTGTGAAAAGTTATCAGTGTTACAGAATTTTGAGAGCTTTCGTCATTCTCTTTTAACGATCTATCTAACTCGATATTTTCCAAAAAATTGAGTAAACCTTCAATGCTGTTCGGATAAGTAATCGCCATATTCAGCAATTCCTGCAAGTTGCCGATTTTTGAATTGCCTGATATTTCATCTTGTTCTTCGTGATATTTTGCAATCCCTGAATCGATTATCATCTGTTCTATACATGCCGATAATCCTTTACCGGATTTTAATTTTTTGCTCTTATTTATTTTTGATTTTTTGTTAGGTGACATTTCACCGTCCAGTATAGCTTTACCGCCTTCTATCACTTTGATAAATTCATTAAACCCTGCACGCGCTTTCGGAGTGCATTCAAGTTTTTTACCTGCTTCCAATAAATTATTATCGTTTATCATCGAGTTTTCAATTATTTTTTGCACCGTAACAGGTCCCAACCCCCTTGCAGGTTTATTTACAATTCTGCGGAAAGCAACTTCGTCACGGGGATTTACAAGGAGCGACAAAAGCGCGAGCGCGTCTTTTATTTCTTCGCGTTCATAAAATTTAAGCGAGCCTACAACGCGGTAGGGAATTCTTCTTTTCATAAAAAGAGATTCAAAAACAGCGGATTGCGCGTTTGTCCGATAAAGGATAGCCCAATCTGACCATGTTGTTTCTTTTCGTTTAACCGAACTTTCGATTTTATCAGCGCAGAACGATGCTTCCACAGTTTGATCGATGAGGTAAGCGAGTACCGGTAATGCGCCGTCCCCTTTTTCGGAGCGTAAAATTTTTCCAAGCCGACCCCGATTGTTATCCACCACTGAAGAAGCAACTTTTAAAATGGGGGAAGTGGAGCGGTAATTTTGTTCAAGGCGGATTATGTCCGCTCCTTCAAAACGGGTTGGAAATTCTAAAATATTTTTTACTTCTGCGCCGCGAAAACGGTAAATTGATTGATCGTCATCGCCGACTACGCATACATATGTTTCAGGTCCGCACAATTCTTTTAATAAGCGGAACTGCGCCACATTTGCATCCTGATACTCGTCCACCATTATTACGGAAAAACGATCTCGGAAACGCTGCGCGATCTCCGGCTGACTGCAAAGAATCTCCACAGGTTTTTTGATCAAATCGCCGAAATCAACATTACCAATCTGTGCCATGCGCTCTTCATAGCGTTTATAAACATTACGGAATCTTTTGCTGTGATCGATAAGAGAAAGTTCAGCATCATCAGGAGATAAAAAATAATCTTTCGCTCTGGAAATGTTATGCGCAAAATGTTTTATCTCAGGCTTCGGTGTGTTTTCCCATATACCTGAAAGGAGGGAAATAACATCATCATCATCATAAATTACAAACCCCGAATCAATTCCCGCATAAATACTGTTACGCCTTAAAAACCACGCGCCGAATGAATGAAAAGTTCTTAACATTGCATCGCCTGCACGCGGATCAATCTGCCGCGCACGCTCTGCCATTTCTCTTGCCGCCTTATTTGTAAATGTCACAGCTAAAATGGATCGCGGATCTAATCCTTGTTCTCTGATCAGCCACGCAATTTTTGTTGTAATCACCCTTGTCTTGCCCGAACCTGCACCCGCAAGTATCAGCAAAGGTTTTCCTGTATGCAAAACAGCGCGCCGCTGCTCATCGTTGAGAGGATCAAGATAGGACGGGTTTGAATACATTGATTTATTGTAACAAAAATAAGTGAATGAAACCACTGTTAGCCGATGTATTGTATTAAAATTATATTTTAGAGTAAAATGTAATATGAACACGATTTTAATCCTTGATTTCGGCAGTCAAACCACTCAGCTAATCGGCAGACGGATTCGTGACTTGGGAGTTTATACGGAAATTATTCCGGGTGATGCGGAACTTACTAAAGAGATTCTAAACAGTAATGTAAAAGGAATTGTTTTATCTGGCTCGCCTGAATCTGTTTATGGTGACGGCGTTGCACCTGACAAAAAAATTTATGATTGCGGGCTTCCATTGCTTGGGATTTGCTACGGCTTACAAAGAATGACTTACGATCTAGGCGGTAAGGTTGAACCCTTACCGAAGATGGAATACGGGCGCATCGAAGTAAAAATAAAAAAAGTAAAAGAAAACGAATTAAGTAAAAAGTTTCTGAAAGGTTTTCGCACAAACGGAGTTTGCGATTCCTTTACCGCATGGATGAGTCACGGCGATACATTGACAAAACTTGCCCCCGGGTTTATCGAAGCGGGGATCAGCGGCACAAATTATCCTGCGGTTTTAATTCATGAAGAAAAACCCTGGTTTGGTTTGCAGTTTCACCCTGAAGTGACTCATTGTGAAGGCGGTGATGATATCATCGGCGCGTTTGTGTTCGGCGTATGCGGCTGTGATGCGTCATGGAATATGGAACTTTACATCGAAGAATTGAATCAATCTTTAAAAGCGCGGGCAGGGGACAATCCCGTCTTGCTGTTGATTTCCGGCGGCGTTGATTCTACCGTAGCGGGAGCTGCTCTTTTAAAAACGCTTAAAGCGGATCAGGTTCATTTAATGTATATGGATACAGGTCTTATGCGCAAGAATGAAACTGAAATTGTACGTGCAAGTCTGCAAAAGTTAGGTGCAAAAAATTTGCATATAATAATGTGCGAACAAGAATTTTTATCCGCGCTTAAAGGCAAAGAAGAGCCTGAAGAAAAACGCAGGATAATCGGCGATTTGTTTATTACGATTCAGGAGAGAGAAGTTGCGCGTCTGGGATTGCCTGACAATTACATTCTTGCGCAGGGGACTTTATACACTGACTTGATCGAAAGCGGCAAAGGTATCGGGAAGAAAGCGCATGTAATAAAGAGTCATCACAATGTGGCAAGCCCTCTTGTGGACGCTAAGCGCAAGGCGGGGAAAATAATCGAGCCTTTGGATAAACTTTATAAAGACGAAGTGCGCAAACTGGGACGCTATCTTGGTGTTGATGAATCAATTGTAGGGCGGCATCCTTTTCCCGGTCCGGGGCTTGCAGTGCGCATACTCGGTGAAATTACAAAAGATAAGTGTGACATCTTACGTGAAGCGGACGCTATTTTTATCGAAGAATTAAAAAGCAGAAAAGGTTCTACAGGAAAGAGCCTCTATGATGAGATTTGGCAGGCGTTTGCGATCCTTTTACCGATACGCTCAGTGGGTGTTGCAGGCGATGTGCGCAAATACGGGTGGGTTCTCGCGTTACGTGCAATTACCAGCAGTGATGGCATGACAGCGGATGTTTATCCATTTGAAACGCGCGATTTGTTGGAGATTTCAACACGAATTACCAATTCTGTAAAAGAGATAGGGCGTGTCACTTATGATATTTCAAGTAAGCCGCCTGCAACTATCGAGTGGGAATGAGATTTATTTTTTCGGTAAACCGAAGGTTTCTTTTTTAATTAATTTTAACATTCATTAAAAATAAGACTTTATGTAATATTAATTATATTGATTATTTATATTTAATATGATATAAAATATAATAGGTAAAGTCTATGAAAATGGCAAGTTTATTCGCCGGAATTGGAGGCATTGATTTAGGGTTCAAACAAGCAGGTTTTGAGCCGGTTTGGGCTAATGAAATTGATCCGGCTTGTGCGGAAACTTTTAAATTAAATCACACTTCTACGCTTGTTATTGATGATATATGTAATATCGATGCAAAAGATATTCCAACTGTTTCAGTATTAGCAGGAGGTTTTCCATGTCAGGCTTTTTCTATTGCGGGTTACAAAAAAGGTTTTGAAGATGAACGAGGCAGTTTATTCTTTCAAATTACAAGACTTCTTAAAGAGATGAAGAAACAAGGAGTACCGCCACAAGTTGTATTTTTAGAGAATGTAAAAAATTTATTTACACATGATGATGGAAAAACATTTAAAAAAATAAAAAAAGAGTTAGAAAAAATAGGTTATTCTGTTGATGCCAAAGTGTTAAATACTTGTGAGTATGGCAACTTACCTCAGAATCGTGAAAGAATTTATATCATAGCTTTTCTTGATAAAGAAAAGCTTAGTAAATTCAAATGGCCTTCATCTGTTAAACTAATAAATACAATTGATAAACTTATTAGCTGGGATCCGTTACAGAATAAAAAGTATTATTATACACCTGACATGAAATGTTATTCCTTATTGAAAGAAAATATTAAAAATAAAAAATCTATTTATCAATTTAGAAGAGTTTATGTGAGAGAAAATAAATCTGGTGTATGTCCGACACTAACAGCAAACATGGGAATGGGAGGGCATAATGTTCCACTTATTGTTGATAATAATGGCAATATCAGAAAATTAACACCTAAAGAATGCTTATCTTTACAAGGTTTTCCCGATGATTTTATTATCCCTCAAGGAATGACCGATACTAAAATTTATAAACAAGTAGGAAATTCAGTTTCTGTTTCAGTAATCAGACGTGTAGCGGAAGAGATATACAAGGTTCTAGTATGAAGGATCCAAATTTTAATGCAAAACTTATAGGTTATAATCATTTAGAAGTTGAAAAATACCTTAATGATTTAAGATTAGTAGGGTCAATATCAAAACTTTTTAGCGAAAGTCAAATTCCATATCTCCATTATAGAGTGACAGAGTTAATTTATTGTCTAAGTTTTAATGCAGAGAATTTAGCAAGGGCGGATTTATCTGTAGATGCTAAATTAAAATCTAATGGAATAGGTATTAAAACTTTTATTGAAACAGAACAGATGCAAAAAATAGCAGAATTTAATAATCAACAAAGATTATATAAAACTTTATCTTCTTTAGATAAAGTTAAAAAGATAGCCGAATTAAGAAACAATCGACTTGATTTCACATTAAAAGTTTATGGTTTAAAAGATATAATTTATCATTGTATTGTGAGAAATGAGAAAGGTTTCTGGTTATTTGAAGAAAAGATGGATTTTATTGATATAACTAAAATTAAAATTACGAAAGAAAATAAAAACACACTTTTCTTTTTCGACGGAAAGGAAGAATATAAATTTGATACAACAAAAAGCACACTTTATAAAAGGTTTAAAATAAAAGAATGTTTTGCATTTGTTCCTGTAGTAATTTTTGATGATCCTCTTGGCATGCTTAGAAAAATAAATTACAATGAAATTATGAATGAACAAGAAATTACTTTTCCAGAAACAATTATTGTTCCTTTGTATTCAACATCAAGATCAGGAAAAAAGGTTGTATATGCTAGAAGCGGATTAAATCAATGGAATGCTAAAGGGCGAAGAAGAGAATTAGATGAAGTTTATATTCCATGGAATACGATTTTAAAAAATTCATATGATACATTTTTTCCTCCAAGGAAAACTCCATTTGAAGTAAAATTGCCAAATGATGAAATTTTGTTAATGAGCATTTGTCAAGCTGGAGGTAAGGCAATTATGTCAAACCCAAACAAAGCATTGGGTAAATGGTTGTTAAGAGATGTTTTAGGTATAAAACAAAGAACATTAGTTACGTATGAAATGCTTTTAGAGATAGGAATTGATGCAGTCGCTTTTCAAAAATTAGGTGAAGGAAAATATATGCTTGATTTTAGAAAAGTGGGAGAATATGAGAAATTCTTAGAAAAAGAAGTAATGCCAGATGATTAATACAATTATTATTTTAATAAATTAAATTTTTATGGATACACTTACACCGGAACAACGTCGTAAATGTATGTCGCGTATAAAAAGTAAAGACACCACAATAGAAACTTTGTTGCGTAAAGCGTTATGGCATGAAGGTATCCGATATCGCAAAAATTATAAAAAGCTACCCGGTAAACCAGATATTGCAATCACTAAATACAAAATTGCTATTTTTTGCGATGGTGAATTATGGCATGGTAAAGGATGGGATGTTAAAAAAGATACTATAGAATCAAACAGAGAATATTGGATTCGTAAAATAGAACATAATATAAATCGTGATAATAAAATAGAAAAAGAGCTCGAAAGATTAGGTTGGATTGTTGTCCGTTTCTGGGGGCAAAAAATAAAAAAGAATCTGATTGGATGTGTAAATGAAATAAAAGAAATAATATACGAAGTTAAAAACGGTATTTATTATCCTGACGAATGTATTAATGTAAATATTGCCGTTGAAAGTGAGTCTGAATACTCATAACAGGTTGTCTAGCATTTCAAAATTCTATCTTCTAACTAACCCCAACGCTTCTATCATTTTTTCGCTGTGTGTTTTTATTACGTTTTCTCCATTAACATTTATGTTCCAAACAGGATACTCCATCATAATACGCTGCTTTATGCTGTCGATTGTTAGTTTTTTTTCGATTTCAGGATTGCTGCCGATATAATAATCTTTTTTGGTGTTTGGCATATAATTGCTTAATCGTGAATTTTTGCTGCTGCTTATTAAACAAAGATTTCCAAAATCATGTAGCCAGTATTCATCTTCCATTTTATCATCAGGATTTGGATAAGGATGCTGAGGATAATAATGTTCTACAGAACTTCTAAATGTAAATTCAAAATTTTCAATTCTTGGATCAACGAAATCCTTTCCTTCGATCTTAAAATATTTTTTTTCATTTTTATAATCTTGCCAAAGGAGATAATCAAGGTAATTGAAAACAAAATTTTCTACATTTGATTCGTAATTTAATTTTGATTCGTCTGTAATTGGATTTTCTTTCGGTACGCCATTGTTTTGATATATAATCGGATAATAATCAATTTCGTCTTTTGCTAAAAATCTGTCAAATAAAAATGCTTTTGCAAGGTTTTCCAAGTATTTTTTATATTTTTCCGCTTCGATTTTTTCTTCGTAATAAATATATTTTAATGCGCCGTTTAACCAATGTTTGTAAACCAAAGACGGTGTTGTTACATGAAACATTGCAAGTAACATTAATATTTCCCTGTTTATTCCTTTATTATCATTTTCGTTTTCATTAAATGTATTTACATAACTTTCATTTTTATTTTCGTATTTTAATCTATGCAGGCTCCAATGATCTCTTCCGTAATCTCTTTTTATTATATATTTATCATATAAAAATTTGCATTTTAAAAGAGAGTAGCCGAATTGTCTGACAAAATTATGTTTTGCTGTATCATCATCTAGATATTTTTTAAATATATCAAGAAGGCGTTTATCATCCAGAGGTATATCTTCTTTTGTTTGTATTCTTAGTACATGAAGCAGAAAATTTGAGAAATTTATTATAGAACTATATCTGCTACCTGTTTCAAAAGTTTGTTTTTTATTTGCATCATATAAAATCTGATAATGATTTACAGGAGAAGATAAAATATCTTTAATCGATTCATCTGTTTCTAATTCTTTTTTTGTATTTTGTAATATTTTATTGATATCACTAAATTCTTTGCATATGAAATTATCCCAATTTTGATCAAAGATTAATTCTCTTTGATCGTTTTTATTAAATCCGTATTGAACATATTTTTCCATATTTGAACACGATTCCCAGATTAAATTAAAAGTATATATTTCGTTTTCATCAAGTATTTTTAACATTTGCGCTTTTAATATTTCTGATTTTTCCAATTGTTCGCCGCGGCTGTTCATTATTTCAAAATATTGATTCTTATCTGTATCGTATGGGACAAATATCCGTAATATAAAAACTCTCTCAAAAAGGTATGAACAAAATTCCGCTATAACTAATCCTTGCTTTTTTAAAAGATTTGATATGTTTCTTTTTATTATTTGATATCCTTGTTTAATTTCGGCGTTACATTCTTTGTCTTCTAAATTATCGCAGTTATAAAGATAATTTAATGTATTTGTTGATCGGATACGGCAATCAAACCTTAAATTTAATTTTTTGTACCATGATAAGTCAATATTCGGATATTTATTTTTTATTAAATTTAATAGAATTGTTAAGGTCGTCAATCTTTGCTGTCCGTCTATTGTTTCAAAAATTTCATTGTTTTTATAAATAATTAAATTTCCTAAATAATACTCTTTTTTAATCTTTGTTTTTTTTTCTTCCGCACAACAATCAATTATATCTTGTAATAATTGTATAATTTCTTTTTCATCCCATGCGTAATTTCTTTGATAGATAGGAATTTCATATAAATCGGATGTAAATAATTCTTTTATACTTAAATATAGAGGTTCTTCCGCTTCAATCAATTTATTTTCAGGCATTTAAATATCCTTCTTCTATAAATATTTCTTTTAGTTTTTCAGAATCTTCGAAATTTACTTTTTTAATTGTTTCGATTTCCAAATTGAGAATTTCTTTGTGGTGAATTGCATCTCTGATTTTTCTGAATAATTGTATATTTATATGAGGTTCAATACTTAGCGCATAAGAATCAATTGAAGCAATCAATACTCTTTGCATTTTTAACCGTAAAGAAAATGCCCATATAAATATTTTTTTAACCGCTTTATCAAAATCATTTAAACCGAATTTATCTGTATAATAAAGCAATCCGCAATAAAATAAATTACGAATATATTTATAGCTGTCTTTTCTGAAAAATGAACTTTCTTTTATCATTTTTATTAATTCATGTTCATTTTGTTTTAAATCATCAAGCATCTTTTTGTAATATTTAACCATATCAAAAAAATATTCTCCATTGATTGTTATTTGATCTATTTGAAAAGGAAAATCAATTTTCTTTGTTATCAAAGGAGAGAAAATATTAAAATAAGGATAACTGTTTTTTATGTATGGGTTTATACCTTTAAAGACATCTATATCATCTTTTGTAAAATATCTTGCAGAATAGCCTTTGCTCCAATTTTTTATCCTAAAAAGGTAATCCGAAAATAATTTTGCTAATTCCTCTTCATTTTGATCTTGCCAAAACTTAACTGTTTCTCTGCGTTCAGTTTCGCCGGTATAATCATTCATTTCCCGCAGATGATAAGCTTTCAGCAGATCATGAGGTTTAAGGTCTTTGCCTCTTGCATTTTGGGAATCAAAAAACTGGAAAGCCTCTGATACATTTTCCTGAACTACTTCTACAAGTTCGCATTTATTAAAAAAGAAAGTTATTATCTCTTCGTTAAACTCCATTACTCTTCTTTTTATTTCAAAATAATTATTTTGAAGATTTGCTTTTGTAATAACATTTGAAAAACAAAAATCAGAACAAATATTTTGATAAGCAAGCCAATTTTCTTCAGGATTTATTTTTAATAAAATATCTTTTTTCTTTTCTACAAGCGCATATGCAATTAAAGCCAATGTAATTGTTCTTTGCTGTCCGTCTACTATATTAAATTCCGTTGTATTTTTCTCATTATGAATTACTAATGTTCCTAAACGATACGCGGATTTTTTTATGTTATCAATTATATCATTGATAAGCTGGTTTACATTTTTTATTAACCATTTATAAGGACGCTGATATTCCGGTATTTTCAAGTTCTTTTTTAATAATAAATCTTTAACTGTTATAATTCTTGGTGCTGGTTTATTGCCGGTATTTGATGCCATTTGTTATATTTTATTCTAAGAATTAGTATAAGTCAATTTTTTAAAAATATTCTTCTATATACTTATTGAACAACTTTTATCAATATGATAAAATAAAACCAACTAGGAGTTGATATGAGCGATCAAGAACAATTAGCCGATATTCCCTTAAGCACTGTTGATTCACCGTCTGTGGTGTTGGAGCTTATCCATCAGCTTAAAATTAAAGATGTCATGTCAACTACCATACTTACCGGAACCAAGAATCATACGATGAGGCATATTCAAGCTTTAATGAGGGAGAATAGAGTTAAAGGTATTCCCATTCTGGAAGACGAAAAATTAGTCGGACTTATATCTATCGAAGATATTATTGTCGCTCATGATAAAGGTTATATCGATTCTCCTATCGAAGAAAGAATGACAAAAAATATAATCAGTCTGCAGGATGATATGCCTGTTTCTATGGCGATTTCCAGTCTTAATAAATACCGATTCGGGCGTTTCCCTGTTCTTGATAAGGATCATAAATTAGTCGGTATAATTACCGCTACAGATGTGATTAGAGCTTTGTTGGTAGAAATGAACCGTGAGGTGCTAAGATTGGAAAAAATTCATAAAAACACAAATACAAACGATACTTCTGTTTATTCAGAAATGGAATATACCACAGCGCATTATAATTTTGAATTGGCAGGAAGGGCTTCAACAGAAATTAAAAAAGCTCTTAAGCAGCGTAATTATGATCCTAAGCTGATCAGGCGGGTAGCAATTGCCTGTTATGAGCTGGAAATAAATCAAGTTGTTCATTCTGACGGCGGAACGATGCACTGTTCCATTATGCCGGACAAAGTGATAATCACAGCGGCTGATACAGGTCCCGGTATTGCAGATGTGAATCAGGCTCTTAAAGAAGGATATTCAACCGCAAATGAATATGTCCGTTCTTTAGGGTTTGGTGCAGGGATGGGGCTTGCAAATACAAAACGCGTCTCAGATGAATTTACAATTCAATCTACTGTAGGAAAAGGAACGACAGTGCGTTCTGTTGTGTTTACAGATTCTGTTAAAGACGAAAAATAAGGAGCGTGTATGAAAATCAGAGAAGCCGCTGCCGCACTCGGCGCGGAAATTTGTCAGGATGAGTTTGATAATATCGAAGTGAGCGGTGCATACACATCTGATCTTCTTTCTGATGTAATGGCTCATGCAAAAGACGGCGGCGCTCTAATCACAATACAAGCTCATAAAAATACTGTCGCTGTTGCAACATTGGTAAATATTTCTGTAATTGTTATCTGCAATTCACGTCCGCTTCCCGAAGATATGCTTGAAGCGGCAAAAGATGAAGGCATCGCCGTAATCCGCACAAAGGAGAATCAATTTACCGTTTCCGGTAAATTGTGGGATTTGTTTAAACAGTGAGGTGATCCATGCTTGCTGATCTTCACAATCATTCCTGCCTCTCTCCCTGCGGTGATTTAAACCTATCTCCAAAGACTTTGCTGGAAATAGGTGCCTCTAAAGGTTTGAAGCTGATGGCGCTGACGGATCACAATTCAAGTCTTAACTGCCCCGCTTTTGCAAAACTAAGCAAGCAATACGGTATTATTCCGATCTTCGGAATGGAAGCGACCACAAACGAAGAAGTCCATGTCCTTTGTCTTTTTTCCAATCTTGAAAAATGTATGGCGTTTAACGATTACGCCTACTCGATACTTACACCTTTTTTAAATAACCCCGACAAAACAGGCGATCAAGTTTATGTTGACGAAGATGAAAACATTTTAGGCGAGGTTGAATATTATTTAGTAAACCCTCTCGATCTAAGCATTGATAACATCGGCGAAAAAGTTATCGAATACGGAGGCATAGTTATTCCCGCCCATGTAGACCGCGTCGCTTTTTCAATGTCGAGTCAGTTAGGTGTCATTGTTGACGGACCGTGGTCTGCTCTTGAGTGCGTCCGCATCCCCCCTTCTTTTCATGACAATCAGCTCGACACACACGGCTATCCATTAATTACTTCGTCGGACGCGCATTATTGCGAACACGTTTCGCGCCGCTCCTTTGAACTTGACGTCAGCGAAGAAGAATTATTCTCCGGCGGTTACGAAGTTGATCTGGAAGTTTTTAAAGCGGCGCTTGGGAGGAGATTGCGGTGAGGGATTGAAAGGTTATTTTTGATAATCCCTTCGCCGCTTTAATCATTTAATTTTTACTTTCTAATTTTTTTCTCCTTCGGGGAGTCTTTCCCCTGACAGCTATTTTCATCATGCTGACTAATAAATTTGTTTTCTCAAAAAAGTGAAAACTAATAGCTATATATGGGTTGCAAATGCGGCGAACCGAAGGTTCGAGCGCTTGACTGAGAGTGAAAAAAATTAATTTTTTTTATAAATGATTTTAAACTATACTGTTGTTTAGGCGTTATTTTTTATTAATGAAATGAACGAGAATAACCTTATTAATTCAATCTAAAAAATGTTTGCCTACAACAAATTAGAAACTGTATTTTGCTCCTATGGTAAGACCGATAGAGGTTAAATCATCGTCTGAACCTATACCGCCGATTGGAAGTTTTGCGAATAATGATAGACCAAAATCAAAGCTGCATTCAACTTCAGGAGTGATTGAAAAACCGTCATTTTTTATACCGTCTTTATATACCGGTAAACCAAAGGTTAAACCTAAAAAGAGAGGTCCGGTTGTATAGGAGGCAAATATTTCAAGTAATTGTGCGAAATCCGAATCGATGCCTAGCACCTGCGCTTTTCCTATCCAACCATAAAAAGTAAGTCCAAAGCCTAAGCCCATTTCCATATCCATTCCGGCTGTAATTTGAAGTTCTGCAATATCAAAAACAGTAAAAAAACTATTTGGTCCGACTAGGTTAAAAGGTACGTTAATACCAAAATAGAGATCGCCGACACTAAGTGTTTGCGTGAATTGTACACCTAAATTTAAATGTACGTTAATATATCGTAACAGCGGATTTAAATCAACAAAACCATATATTGTATTTTCAGAATACATACCATTATATTCTTCTGTTCTATAACTATCTAATGCAAGATATATCAGCGCTCCAAGAGAAAAAGTTAAAACGGACTCGTCACTAATTGATAGATTGTATGTTCCTCCAATGTCTAAATCAAGCCCTACACCATAAAAAGAATAATCAGTTGGAATATTTAAACCAAATCCCGTATAGAAATCAATATTATTAAATGATTTTTCATAGATAATAAAAGGTCTGATAAATGTAAAATCTCCGGCTTCTTCCAAATCCAAGATAATTACTTCTGCTCCAACAGATAACCCGATCCCGTCTTCTTGCGCCGTTGCAGTTGTCCATGCCATACAAATGATAAAGAAAAGAATAGCAATTTTTTTCATTTTAATACTCCTCTGCTAATTCACTTTCTATTTTTTATTCAAACTTGTCAATAGCAGTTATGAGCTATATTGTTATTTATTTTTATTAATGTTATACATAAAATATGAAAATTGATTTAGAACATATCCGTAATCATTTTAAAAAAGATCGCTTTGCTACAGGAAACGGAATTGTAATTGATTCTGTTACTGAGGAGAGTGCGGTGTGCAGTTTGGAGCTGAACGAAAGTCATAAAAATTCCATAGACAATGTTCAGGGCGGAGCTATTTTTACTTTGGCAGATTTGACTTTTGCCGTTCATTCTAATCTAGCATGGGTTTGCGGCGAGAATGTTGGAGTAACAGTGGGACAATCTTGCAGTATTTCTTATTTAAAAAGCACTAAAGGAAGCCGGCTGATAGCTTCTTCTGCCTGTCTTTCAAAAGGACGCAGTATATCTGTGTACAGGATTAGTGTTAAAGATGACCTTGGTGTATTAATTGCAGAAATGATTGCAAATGCTTTTACCATTGCTAAACATTAATTTTGTTAAAATGTCATCGTTAGGATTATTCATCTTCTAAATTTCTTTTTGGTCTTAATTTTAAAATATACGAAGGCAGTTTTTTTATCAATTTTTCTTCGATATTTTTTCTGTTCTTTTGGAAATAAATTCCTAATACGATAAGCAATACTCCTATTATTGTTAATGCAAACGGGAAGATAACAGAATCTTCAAAATATTTCCATGATAATCTGCTTAGGAATTGAATTAATCCGATTGTCCCAAAAACAAGAAATGCATTTCTGTTTAAAAATAAAGAAACAAAAATTAATATAAGATTTGCAATTCCAAGCACAATAAATTTAAATAGATTGACATTATAAAAAACCGATAAACCCGATGAAAGAATTATTAGTCCGAAAAGGTACATCCAAAAAGCATAGTCCTTTTTAAATTTAATATCTGCAAAATATCCGATTAATATCATTATTGTGCCGAATATAATAGAGATGTTTGCTCTTTCTGTCCATGTAATTTTTGTTGTTTTTTCAATTATCGGGATTATATCCATCGAGAGAAACCATAGCGATCCTGCAATTAAAAAAACAATAAACGAAAATTTTGTTCTTAAAAGAATCGGCAAAGCTACTGCAATTAAACTTAATTCCAGAATTAACCATTTGCCTTTTATCCAAAAATAATAATCGTTATATTCCCAGTTTTCAGGCCAGAAATCAAATGCTTTCAATAAAGAAAAAACAAATAATGGAATTATCGCTATAGAAACAGAATATAAAATTCCGCCTGCAACTTCCAGATTTTTTTTAAAGAAAAGAAACTCACCTGCAAAAAAGAAAATTATAAAATAAACAGCGGAAATAATAGTGACTCCAACCGCTCCGAAATTTTTCCAGTTTGTTGTCATTAACCATGTCATTGCTGAGATGATTAATAATCCGCCTCCGTAATAAAGCAATTTTTGAAATTTTGTTATCTGACCGCTGTTATTTTTATTTACAAATTCTTTGAATTGATCGATTTGCTCATTGGTAAATATTTCGTTCTTAACCGCATCGTTTAATTGTTCGTCGGTATATTTCATATTATGTTTATTATATGATCATCATTTTGTTAAGTCAAGTAAAAGGATTATATATTCCCTTTGATATAACTATATTCCTCATCATCGATCAAAAAAGCGCTACAAATTATTTTATCAATTTTATTTTGATATAAAGAGATTTCTCCGGTTTTTTCGGAAAATGTTTCGTAATATAATTTTTTTATATATTGATGAGTTTCATTTGACAAAATGGGTAAAGGTAAACTTTTTAAATGAGATTTTAAAACTTTTCTTGAATGAAATTTCTTTTTAAAGATAAATGTATAAATATCGCTGTTAAAAAATGATACGATTGTTTCCATCGGGTAATTGTTAGAGATAAAAAGATTTGCGCTGTTTAATAAAAGATTTCCATCTTTATCAAGAGCGCAAATTAATTTACCGCTTATGAATCGGTAAACAATTTTTTCTTGACGGTAATATTCCTCCGGAGCGGTTTGCTGGAATAGTTCGGGTTTAAAATCTAAGTAGTATATGGGTTTTGATAATACGTATTTTTCAATATCTTTTCCGCGAAAAATTGGTTTTGAAATTTTGGTTTTTTCTTTTAATAAATATTTTTTATTATTTCCTGTTACTATTCCTAATGCAAACGCTGCGTCAAACAATGTTGTGTGTTCTGTGCTGTAAATTTTATCCAGTATTAAAGCGTCTTGTCTTTTTCCTGTTGCGCTGATTATATAATCAGGAGGATTAATATTTTGAAGCGGCAAGTTATAAATATTGCCGTTTTTATTTTTTATTAATATATCTTGATTAGAAGAGCTTTTTATTAAATGAAGCAGAATCCCTTCTGATAATACGCCTTTAAATGAATTACCAAGTAAATTGATAAAAACTTTATTATTGTCCTTAAAAATATATTGTCTGATATTTTTATGCGCCGCTACATTTAAAAAAGAATAAGGAAGAAAAAAATAAATCTGACCGTTTTCTTTTAACATTTTGTGTGCATTATACAAAGCGATGCTGAAAATTTCTGATGTTGAAAGTTCGGGGTATAATTTTATTAATGCCTCTTTTTGCAGAATAGTAAATTTGCTGCCCCACGGCGGATTTGTTACTATATAATCAAATTGATTGCAGTTATGCGTTTCTAAAGAACTTAATGTTATATCATGTTTTGATATGTTAGGCGCAATATTTTTATCATTAAAAAATAATACAAGGTTTATAAAACATATTTTTAATGCCGCATCATCAATATCTCTTGCAAATATTTTTGACGGATCGTGGTCTTTTGATAAAATATTAAGCAATATACCGCCGCTTCCGCAGCATGGATCAAGAACGGTTTTCTCTAAAGGAATTTTAATATCTGTTAAAAGTTTGGAAGGTGTATAGTATGTTCCTGAAAAAGATTTTTGCGAAATACTTTGTATAGATTGATAAAATGCGCCCAGTATATCATCATCAAAATTTTGTATTTCGTATTTTTCAAATAAAGATTTTACTGCGTCCTGATTTTTTGTTTGCAGCAGCCAATCGGAAAGCATGACATCAAGTTTTGATTTTCCGTTTGCATGACATTGTGCATCAATCAATTTATTTGATCTTAAAATTGCAAGAGATAAGGCAAGCAAGCCTTCGTTAACCGAAAAGTTTGATGTTTCAAAATCTTTTACAAGGTTTGATAATAATTTTTTTCGTTCTTTGTTCGTTATGCCTGAGTAACACAAGGTTTTTTTTTCCAGCAGATTTCTGTTCGCTCTGGAATTAAGGCGTTTTTGACTGTTTTTTATTGCGCCGATTATTTGCTCAAAAACAATTTTGCTGTAGCAATTTTGAAAATCCGGCGATGGGATAACACGGGTTTTTATCCAATTATTGACTGTGGCAAGGGAAACACCGAGTTCTTCGCTTATCGTTTCTTTTCGGATTAATTCTTCCATTGATGCGGATAATTGTAAACTTATGAAAAAAGCATGTCAACTTAACAGAAAATGCGTTTTTTTCTACTATAAATAGCTTATTTTGATTTGTAATAAAAAAAATATTTTCAATTTTTTTTCTTTTTCGGTCAAGCACTACGCATCTGCAACCCATATATAATAAATAATTTTTTTGGAGTTGCTTATGAAAATTAAATTGAATCTTTTGTCTTTGCTGCTTCTGATGTTTGTCAGCTGTGCATGTTTTATCATGTGCAGAGAAAATGATCAGGCTGGGGGAAAAGCTCCCGGACAGCAGACAAAAAACGGGGAAGCTCTGCGCGTTTCCAAAGAAACGCACGGTTCTAAAGAAACGTACGGTTCTAAAGAAACGTATGTTTCTAAAGAACTGCAAACATCGTTTGTACAGAAGCTTCATGGATTGAACGAAGCGCAGGAGATTGATTATTCTTCGCTCCTGCGTTCGCTTGATGAACTTGCTGAACTTGAAAGAGCGGGTACGTGGTTTCAAGGTTTAGCGCTGACAGAGTCCGGGCTAAGGGAGAATGCAGGTGACTATGCAGGAGCTGTGGCGGCAGCTTTTAAAGAGCTGTCGATGGCTTACGGTTTGGGGTTGATTCAAAAAAGCGAAATTGAGCAGGGATTGTCTAATTTAATTTCTGCAAAAAATGAAGAATCGGTTTCGTCTAACATTGTCCGTACTGCGGCGAATGCGATGATCTTATTCATTAACGAAAAGTGGATCGACTCTGCTTCAGGGCTTGAATCGGTATTTAATGACTTAATTCACGATGAACCTGACAGTTTCAGCCGCTGGATGATGCTTGTTTGCGTTCTTGAAAAAAACAGAGCGCAAACCGGGTCTGCTTCTTTGCAGGAAGACAGGCGTGTGAGTACGGCTTATAAATCAATAAGAGCGCGTTATGCGCAATTCCCTGAGTATTGGTACCGCGGAGCAAGGGCTTTTTCCGGTGTAATTGCCGCTGAGTTTGCGGAAAATTGCATCAATACTTCGCCGCAGGGACCGTTTGCAAAAGAGTGCCGCATGATACTTGCTTCTTTTACCGGTTTAAAAAACGAAGAAGGTTTATCAATTAAAACTAAAAAAGAAATTGAAGCTGTAATTTCCATGTCTGTTAATTCCGGAAATCCTAATTCTCTAGATGTATTGCTGCCTTTAATTAGTCTGCCCGATAATCCATACACAGTTTATGCTGTAGGCGCTTTGCGCTCTTTAACTTCTGCTCCGCGCTTTAGAGATTATTTTAATACGCAGGCACAATCTGCTTCGCAAAAAACATCAGATGTTTCTTCAAGACGTTTGGCGGAACGGCTTACTTACATTTGCAGAGGCTAGAATGAAGATTCAAGCAATACACGCCGCTTTATCTAATATTTTGCACATAACAATACTTGTTTTATCTTTTTTCTTTATTTCATGCAGCAGGACGCCTAATACAGAATCAATACGTCTTTATGCCCGTGCTTCTGAAGCTTATTCACTTGGCAGGTTTGCAGATGTTAAAGAAATTTTGCTTGCACAGAAAAATTTCTCTCCTGCATTGCTGTTACGTGCAAAGGCGGAATATTTTTCCGGCGATATCGAAAAAGCGGAGAAATCATGCCGCAGAGCTTTAAAATTAAGACCCTCTTCTTTAGAGGCGAATCTTTATTTGGCAAGAATACTCCGCGAAAAAAACGATCTTACAGGAGCGGCGGATACAGCGGAAAAAATGTTAGCCGACAATCCGCAGGATATCCGCGCTTTGCGTCTTGCGGCAGAAATTGCAATGGAGATAGGTAAATTCGATGAAGCGTTAATCTTTCTTGACAGAGCCGCAGAATATTCAGCAGAGAGCGCGATGGTTTTATTGGATAGAGCAAGATTGCGATGGGTTTCAGGAAGGGCAAAAGATGCTTTGGAAGATTTAAGCCGTGCAAAAGCAATGCTTCCATGGGACACTCCGTTATTAAGGTCAATAACAAATTTAGAAAATATTATCAGAGAGGTGCAGTAGAAATGCGTAACAAATTATTTTATTTTTATTTATTTATGATGGTTTCCTGTACGTTATACGCAATTAATCAGGAAAACAATAATCAGACATTGACATTTGCACAAGCGGCAGAACTTGCTGTTACAGCATCTGTTGATCTTAAACATTCACGTTCTTCACAAATTTTAATGGAAGGCGCATGGCGGTGGGGTATTCGCGAATTTTTTCCAAAAATAGGAATTTCAATTTCTGAAAATGACAGGCTTCAGCAGCTTGGCGCAGATTCATTTGTAAAAAATTACGGGATTAGTTTGGAACAATTGGTTTTTGACGGAGGAAGGACTTCCATGTCAAGAAAACTTGAAAAGTTAGAGTTAGACCTTTCTTCTTCAAGGTTAGACAGAATGGCTTTAGAAATTTCAGAGTCAGCGATTGCTGCCTACCGCAATGTGCTTTCATCAAGAGCGATACTGGAAATTAAAAAGCTGGCATTAAACATTTTAGAAGATCAAAAAAGCATTTTAAAAGAAGAAGTGCAGTTAGGTCTTGCATTGCCTGTTGATTTAGCAAATGCAGAAATTAATTTATTAGATGCAAAACTGGATATTTATTTACTTGAGCTTGATTTAACGGAAATGGAAAAGCAATTTGCAGAAATTCTAGGGCTTGATGTTTTACCTGTTTTATCTGAAAAAGTTGATATTAACCGTCCGTCTGTTATCCCAATTTTGCAAAAAAGTTATTTTTCTGCTATTGCAGATTTTGCATTGCTGGAACAGCGTGCCAAAGAGCAGAATCCCGATCTTGTAGAAGCGCGTTTTTCGATAACTAAAAGAAAAGCCGAATTAAAATATGCTTCTAATTCATGGATTCCTACATTGCGTTTAACAGGTAACTTTGGGCTTAGCGGACAGCGTTATCCGCTAACACGATATAACTGGTCTGTTGGTATAAGTATTGATATAAACAGCCCATGGATTCAAAACAGATTTGGTGTTCAGGCAAGCTGGGAGCCGCCGTATGACAGAACAGCAATGCTGCAAAATAGTTTTACACCTTTACCCGATCCGGTTTCAAGGTACGGGACAGAACAGGCAAGGTTGGCTCTTGCTCTTGAACAAGAAAAATATAACACAACTTTAGAACAGATTGGAAGGATTTCGTCTAACGCTTTAGAAAAATGCAATCTTGCCGAACAAAAACGGTTACTTGCTCTTGAATCAATAATTCTTGGGAAAGAAAGATGCCGCATTGAAGAAACAAGGTTAGAACTAGGACAAATTACAAGATTAGATTTAATGGAAGTTTTAATTGAGCAAACCCAAAGAGAAATTAATGCAATTCAAACGGCAACCGCGCTTTTGGAAGCGGAACGTGAATTGGAAAAATTTCTCGATCTAAAACCGGGAGAACTCTCTTTATTTTTTAATCATCAAAGGAGGAATTAATGATATTAAAAAAGTTTTTAATTTTGAATCTGGCGGTTTTATTGTTTTTCTCTTGCGGTAAGCGATCGGAGAATTTTAATAATGAAATAAAAAGTGTAAAAGCAGCGGCTGTATATGAAAAAGAAATTCCAGATGAAGCATCCGGTTTCGGCAGTTTGTCTTTTTTAAGTAAAGTGGATATTACTTCTTCGCAGGAAGCTGTAATCAACAAATTATTTTTTAGAGAAGGCGATTTTGTTAATCAGGGAAATATTATTATACAGCTTGAAAATCCTCAGATTAACATTGCAGTTGAAAGAGCGAAAAATAATTATACGCAGGTACTTGCAGCTTGTAATTTAGCAAACTCAAGATTGCTTGAAGGAATATTTCAGGCAGAGGCGCAGCTTCTCGCTCTTGATAAGGCTTTTATTGAATTGTCTCTTGCAAAAAGAAAATGGGAAGAAAATAACCGCAAGCATCAAAATCAGGAGACACTTTTTCTTGCAGGCGGTGTTCACACAGAAGCTATTCTCGCAGGCCGTTTCAGTATTGATACGGAATGGGAGCAAATTCAGCTGATGGAAAGAGAATTGGAAATCAGACGGATTGGCTATCGGGATCAAGACCTTAAAAAAGCGGGATTATCAGTTCCGTTAGACGAAACTGAAAGGAACGAAGCGTTTATTACGCTTTTAACTGCGACTTTAAGAGCGGAATTGGAAGCATCTTATGCAAGACTGGAAGCGGCAGAAAAAGAATTAGAGTCTATCAATATTGCTTTAGACGAATTAACAATACGAAGCCCGTCTTCCGGTGTTGTTGGAGCGCGTTATCTGGAAGAAGGAGAACGAGTCCGTCAGCAAGATAAAATTATCAGTATTATTGATACAACATCGTTATACGCAATTTTTCCGATACGCGAGAAAGATGCATTGCGTATAGAAAAAGGAATGAAAGCATCTGTATTAATTGACGGAACAGGCGATACAAGAAACGGAATTGTTGATTTAATTTATCCGCAAGCGGACAGTCAAAGTTTAAGTTTTTTAGTACGGGTTTTGTTAAACGATAGAAGTCAAAATAGAGATGAATATGACAAATTAAAACCCGGAATGTTTGCACGTATCACAGTGACTATGGGTCTTCTGCGAAAAGCGGTTTTTATTCCCGAATCTGCAATTTTTAATTTGAATAATAATGACGGCAGTGTATTTATTTTAAACGGAAGTGTAGTTTCCGAAAGAAAAATTATTTTAGGGTTTTCTAACGGCGATGAACGTGAAATAAAAGAAGGTTTAAAAGAAGGTGATGTAATTGTTCTGCGTCCGAATACAGATTTAAGGGAGGGAACAAGTGTTGCGATTTTGGAATAATTTTTTATTAACACAAAATTTATTTGCGTTATGCGCTATTTTATTTATCTCATGCGGATTTATCGATCTTAGACCAATCGGTATTAGTATTGATTTTTTTAATGAAACAGCAGAAATAAGCAATGATTTGAAGTTGTTTTCGTCTCCTTCCGGTGCTCCTGCATCTAACGAAAAAGATTATTTTTTACCGGATATGTATACTCCTGTAATTTTAAATTTTGATACAGCAATGTTTAAAAATGAAACCGAAGCGAGCTTGCAAATAAATTCTGATTTGGGAGCTGTCAGAGGCGATAAGTTTTGGAAAAGTAATTCTCTTTATTTTGTTCCTGTTTCAGGATGGACGGCTGGAATTCGCTATACATTAAGTTTTTCAGGAACGATCCGTTCTGCAGACGGAAGGGAAATGCGAGTTGAGCATTTTATTTCTTTCTATGCAATTAATAAAAATAATCCGCCTTTATTAGAGAAACACAGTCCTTCTAACGGCGATTCAATCGGTACGAATGATGTTATTATGGAGTTTTATTTTTCTGATTCAATGGAAAGGTTTTCAGTTGAATCTGCTTTAACACTTGATGGATTTGGAAACAAGAATTTTGAATGGTTAGGTGACGATAAAATATTAAAAGTAATTATAGAAAAACCGCTTTCTCCTTATCTTTTTTACAGATGGAGTTTAAAAGATTCTGCTAAAAGTAAAAACGGAATTCCTTTAGTAAAAACTTATAACGGTTATTTTACAACAGACCTTGATAAAACATTTCCACAAGTAACAAATGTTTATCCTGTTTTATTTTCGGACGGCAGTTGGTATCCGACAGGTTCTGAAATAGAAACAGGTTTACAGCAAGGACAGGGGATTGCAGTTTCGTTTAACAAAACTATGGGCGAAAATGTTATTCGCTCATTGCGTTTTGAACCTTCTCTTACAGGAAGAACAGAATTACTTTCGAATAACAGTATTGTTTATATATTTACAAGAGCACCTGATTCAGAAATTTCGTATACATTAATTGTATCCGGTGATACAAGGGATAGCGAAGGAATAAAAATCGGTACAGATTACAGAATCACTTTTGTTCCCGATATTCCTTTTTTAAATGTTTGCTCTGTTCTTTTTAATGAAAATATAATAGTTGATAATTTTGATATTACAAATGCAATACCGGTTTCTGTAGATCAGGCAACAGGAAATTTATCGCTGTCTATTCATTTTTCTCTACCGTTTAATAATGATGAAAAGAAAAATGTTCCGCTAAAAATTACAATTAATCCGTTTTTCCCGAAAACTTTACCGCCTATCGCTGTTGAATATGTTAATTGGATTTCAAATGATCGTCTTTATATGAGGTGGGAAGGATTGTCGCCGGGAGAAAGCGGCACAGAAATTTCAAATTATTATGTGGTTACTATTCCCGGAGGAAAAAACGGAATTAACTGTGAGTCAGGAATATTTATGAAAGAAGATATTACTTTTTATCTGGAGGCAGTTAAATGAAATTAGTTTTATATTTTTTATTTTTAATAAGTTTAATTGAGTTTACATCTTGCGATATTTTAAGATTTTCTCAATTTGAAATTGTTTCATGGACACCGGCAGAGGCTTATCATTCTGAGCCTGAAAATATTTTTATATCTTTAACTTTCTCTGATAATCCGCATAAAGCAAGCGTAGAACGGAATTTTTCGCTTACAGGCGACGGAAACCGAATAAGAGGAAAATTTTTATGGGAAGGAAAGAAAATTTCTTTTTTGCCTTTTCTACCGTTAGAAAAAAATACCGACTACATAATAAGTTTAACATCAGATGCAAGAAATACAGAAGGGCTTTCGCTAGATGAAGCGTTTAACTGTAAATTTACTACAAGAGCTGATTCAGAGCGTCCCGTTTTAGTTTCTTGTTATCCGTCAATGTATGCAAAATTGGATAATCAAAGAAGCGAAGTAAGGCTGGAGTTTTCATTACCTGTTTCGTTAAAGACGTTATATGAAAATGTTTCGTTTAACCCGCCTGCAGCCGGCTTTTGGTTGTTGGAAGATAGCGGCAGAACAGCGGTTTTTACGCCTGCAGAACCATGGACGCAAAATAAATATTACGAAATAAAGATAAATTCTTCATTGACAGATAACAACGGAATGAATGTTAGAAATGATTTTACAAGTAATTTTTCAATAGGGACAGATCAGGAAATACCGTATTTGTTATATGCTCAGCGCTTGTTAAAAAGCGGCGAATTAATTGATTTATTTTCTGACAAAGGATTTTCCGGTATTACTCATGCAGAATTTCCGATTGAAAATCATGATTGGGAAAAAGATGATCGCTTATTACTTGTTTTTTCAAAACCTGTGGATAGTTTGTCTGTTAAAAACTATATAAGTATCGAAGACGGTCCCGGTCTTGTAATGGAAAATTCCAACGGTTTTAAAAATGAGTTTGTTTTTAAATTTGACAATAAGCCTGTTTATGGAAGCAGATTCACAATAAGAATAAAACCCGGAATAAAAGACAGTGCAGAAAATGAAACTAAAGATGAATATATTTATAAAATATTTGCAAACGGAAAATATTCAAAACCTCCTGAACTTGCCGGAATTAGAATACCAATGTCACCTAACAATGAATCAAATTTTAATGCAATTTTTTTTCCTTTGGATACAGTTTTTGGAATTATTCCCATAAGCGACGAACATTATCCGTCAGGCGAAAGTGTTAAAACATGGATCGAATTATATTTCTATGCTGCAGAAGGTGCGTCTGTCGATTTATTTTCTGTGATGGAACTTTTTCGTACTGATACCAGCAACAATGTAATTACTTTTTCGCCGCGTCAGATTAAAATTGATAATTTTAAAATAACTGAGCATGAAAATGGTTTTGAAGATTGTATCAGAGTAGAAATTATCGGTAATCTGACAAACTCAACAAATTACGGATTGATAAATTTTCAAATTGCAAACGGACTTAAAGATAATTTGGGAAATAAAAATGAAAACTCATTCACTATATCACTTGTAAAGTAGGATTGCCATGAAAGGATTAATAAACTTTTTTGTTAGCCGTCATGTAACTGTCATTATGATTATATCGGCGGTAATTATTGCAGCAATATTTTCTTTAATAAATATTCCGATTAATAGACTTCCGGAATTAACGATTCCAAGAGTGACAATAGAAACGCAGTATCCGGGTATGACTGCAGAAGAAATTAGAAGTATGGTGACAATTCCTTTGGAAGACGGTCTTTCATCAATTAAAGGGCTAGAAAGAATGAGAAGCGTTTCACGTGACAACCGCTCTTTTATAAGTTTGGATTTTCGTTGGGGTACTGACATTATTTCTGCATCAATCCTTGTGCGCGAAGCTGTTGACGCAGTTTATCCGGGACTTCCTGAAGGTGTAAAAAAACCGTCCGTAACATCAGGCGATTCGGATAATGAGGCGCACGCAGTGATTGCGGTTAGTTCGCGTAAACTTGCCGAATACGAAATTACTGCGCGGTTGCGGAAAATAGACGGGGTTGGTTCTGTCATTATTGCAGGCGGAGAAATAATAGAAGAAAAGTTATCTCTTGATGTACAGCGTCTTGCTGCAATTGGCATTACACCTTCTGAGTTTTCAAGAATTCTTGCACAGGAAACAGCAGATATTCCCGCCGGAAATGCCCGCGAAGGAAATACGGAGCTTGTTGTAATCGGTTCCGGCAAACCTGATTCAAAAACCGCTCTATCTCAAATTATTCTTCCTGTTAAAAACGGCTCTTTAAAAGTAGAAGATGCAGGTGATTTACAATCGTCCGTTGCAAGGCGTGAAAGCGTTTTTGTTTACAACGGGAAAGCGGCAACAGCACTGGAAGTTTACAGAAGACCCGGTGCTGATCCGCTGCGATTGTCGCGTGACATAAAAAAAACTGTAGATGAAGCTGTCTCTCTTTTTTCCCGTGATGCGCAAATTGAACTTATAACAGATTCAAGCCCGTCTTTGATTAGCGGAATTACAAGCTTGATTATTTCAGCGGTTCTTGGTGCAGGAGCGGCAGTAGTTGTTCTTTTGCTTTTTATACGCCGTCTAAAACACAGTCTTCTTGCAGCGTTATCAATTCCTTTTTCAATTGCGGCCGGTATTTGCATACTTTTTATTACGGGGAAATCTCTTAACAGTATGAGTCTCAGCGGTCTTGCATTGGGAATAGGGCTTGTTTCTGATATCAGCGTAATTGTTTTAGATTTGCTTTACCGTGCTTTTGAAAAAAATAAAAATATTCTGTTATGCGAAATTGATCCAAATGAAATCGGGGACAAAGTTTTTTCTATTGCAGGATCGAGTGCTGCTTCTACTTTAACAACGGCTCTTGTTTTTGTTCCTATCCTTATGCTGCCGGGCGCATTAGGCAGTCTTTTCGGCGATTTGGCAATTGCTCTTGTAACATCGGTTGCTGCAGGATGGTTTTATGCGCAATTTTGTCTTCCGTCCTTGTATCGGGAAGGTCTAAGGCTAAGTCAGCAGAAAAGCCCGAACTCTGCAAATTCCGTTTGTGTGCGTTTTATCAATTTTAAAATAGTTAAAAAAATTCAATCTGTTTTTACAGACGGCAGTCTTGTTAAGAAGTATTCTGAATTTCTGACATTTCTTCTTCGCCGTTCCGGGAAACTTTTTGCCGTTGCCGCTTTATTGAGTGTTGTTGGTTTCTTAACACTGATTACACTGCCGGTTGTTTTTATAAATCCGGATGATGTTGATGAAATATTGGTTTCTATTATTTTCCCCTCCGGAACTCTGTTAGAAAGTATAGAAAAAACTTCATATAAAATTTCCTTGCTTCTTTCAGGGCTGCCGTCTGTAAAAACTGTATATGGAAGAGCGGGCGCAGAAGAGAATGATGTCGGGCGCAGAGCGGATATTGATTACAAAAAAGAAGAAATAATTTTACGATGTGTGCTCGAAAAAGGTATTAAAGCGGAGACAGCGTTAGGTGAAATTAAAAAAATATTACAGCAAGAAAAATCATCAAATGAAATTTCCGGCTTGTATTTTGGAGCAGGACAGGACTGTGAAGCAGAACAGTATTCTGTGTTTTTTCCGAAAGATAAAACGGAAGTTTTATTGGGATTATCCTCGGCAAACACTTTTGTTATCAAAGGTAAAGACAGAAAAGAACTTAATGAATTGACAGAATTTGCAAAAGAAGAGTTTGATTCAAAGTCAATTTCCGTGAATTTCAGACCTCGCGGGCAAAGACCGGAGTTAAGGTTTTTTCCGAACAGGGAAGCGTCGGCATTTCTTTCAATTTCTGCCGCTCAGATCGCCGAAACTTTGCATATTCTTAACGAAGGTGTTGTTGCGGCAAGACTTGAAATTGAAGGCAGACCTCTTGATGTGCGCGTAACGGGGAAGAAAGATTCTGTTTATAACATGAATCATTCGGTTTCTTATCTTGAACAAATACCTTTAAGAACTTCTCAAGGTAAAACAGTTTTTTTAGGTTCTCTTGGCAGAATAGAGCGAATGGAAGCAGAAGCGGCTCTTGCGCGTCTTGACAGAACGGATGTTATTTATGCTGATATTGTTTCAGTAAAGGAAATTCCTTCTTCGATAAAAAAAATTGCAGTGCAAGCAGATGAATCGGTTTTTAGCCGATATCGTAATTCATTGCTTCTTTTTATTTTTCTAATTTTAATTTTGCTTTACATAACAATGGGCGCTCAATTTGAATCTTTTTTGCTTCCTGTAATTCTTATGATGACGATTCCTTTTTCTCTTGCAGGAGCAGGTCCTGCGCTTTTAATAGCAGGTTCAAAAATTGATTCCGGCGCTGTTCTTGGATTGACGGCGCTCTTCGGGCTTGTTGTGAATAACAGTCTTATTCTCTATGAAATATGCGAACAAAAAATCCGCTCAGGTCTTAGTCCTGCATTTGCAGTTTGGCGCGGAGCTTGTGAACGTCTGCAAGCAATATTGATTACGATGGCGACAACAATCTTTGCTTTATTACCGTTGATTTTAAGCCCGATGGGAAACTCACAAAAATCAATGGCGGCGGCGATGCTTGGCGGGCTAACAGTATCAACTTTACTCAGTTTATTTGTTATTCCGGCAATATTAATTCGTTATTTTAAATGGAAAATACTTTGCGGGAGTGTTAAATGAAATATTTGGTTTCTTGGCTCGAAAGAAAAAAATCTGCTTTGTGCATACTCATTGGAATTTGCGCGATGTCGTTATTCGTCATTATGAATTCTGATGATCAAATAAAAACAAATACAGGAGGTACTTATGCGGTAAAAATTAAACATTACGGCATTGACGCTGCGGAAATGGAAAGAAGTATTACTATCCCAATGGAAGATGTGTTTTCTTCCATTCCCGGCGTTATGTCGGTTCTCAGTTCCAGCGAGAACAGTCTTTCGGTTGTTGTTATACGTTTTAAAAAAGGCAGTTCAGGAAGTTTTTTATCTTTAAGAAAAAAATCATCTAACGGAAATTATGAAGCTGTCCGTGATGCGGCTCAAAGAGTTTATGAAACGCTTCCGTCATCGGTGCAAAGACCGGAAATTTTAAGTTCCAATAATTCGATGGTTCCTGTATGGTCTGCCGCTTTTACTTCAGAAGAAAATGATTCGGCTGCTCAATTGCTGGAAAAAATTGTAAAACCAAGACTCGAAAGTTTAGAAGGTGCAGGAGAAGTTATTGTTTCAGGAGTAGGGATAAAAGAAATTTATTTAATTCTTGATCAGGAAAAACTCAGTCTTCTTGGAATTGATCCTTCTTATGTTGCTTCTGTTCTTGCAATGAACGATTCGATTTATTCAGGAGGATCGATTACACATAAAAACAGAGAAATAATTATTTCTGTTGACGGCAGATATGATTCGCTTAATACCGCACTTATTCCTTTAGAAGACGGAAAATTTATCGAACTTTCTGATTTTGCTGTTATATGCGAAAAAGAACGCGAACCAGAAATATATTCGCGTTTGAATGGAAAAAAAACAGCAGGTATCGCCGTTATGGGAAGACATGATGCAGATTTGCGTAAGTTATCGGCGGAAATAAAAAAAGAACTTTCTGCACAAACAGAGTTTGCGCGCGGTTCTGCACAAACGCATTCATTGCCTCTTGAATTTACTGTGTTATCCGATTTAGGAGCGGAAGAAACAACGGCGTTTAATTCGGTTTTTAATGCGGCTTTGTTAGGTGCAATTATGGTTGCAATAATAAGTTTCTTGTTAAATAGCAGTAATAGCACGGTAAACTATTCGGGTTTTTTCTGTGCGCTTGCCATTCCTTTAATTTGTTTGATCTCTGCTGCCGTTCTCTTTATTGCAGGTTTTTCAATCGACAGGCTTTTACTGGCAGGAATTGGTGCCGGAATAGGCACAGCAGTAGATGCTGTTATTCTCTGTTCAGAAAAATTGCGTAAATGTTCAAGTTACAAGGAAGCATCGGCTGCTTTAAGCACACTGGCAGGACCTTTGTTGGCAGGTGCTGCAACAACAGTAGCTGCTCTTCTTCCTCTGACAGCGATAGATGATAACGATGCGAAAATAATTGCAAGTGCTGTTGCAGTTGTTACCATTGTTGCATTTATTTTAAGTCTTTCTCTTTTGCCTCCTCTTTTACTTTGGAAGTATGAAAAGAAAAAGTTAAAATTAAAGTTTACTCGTTTTATTAGTAAGTTTAAAATCCGTAGAATTTTTAACAGGACTCTAGCCGCAACTATCATATATTGTGTACGTCATCCCATTTTTATTTTATTTATAGGTTTTATAATTTCAATCGCGGCAATTATTGTGTTATCTGCAAAAGGAGCAGATATAAGCAATTTTGGATCGGAAGATTCTGTTTACGGGCAAGTTGAGTTTGACGGCGGCTTACTTGCAGAAGAAGTTGACAGGCTTCTTGCAGTTTACAGCGAACAGCTTTTAAGAAATGAAGAAATTATTAATGTAGAAACAGGCGCACGGACAGGTTCAGGTTCTTTGCTTATTTCGTTTGATGCGAAAAAAACAAAAGCGCATCATATTCGTGATTTAGCAAAACAAATTTATATTCCCGGCGGTTTTATTTTCTTTCATGAAAATACGGTCAAAGATCGTTATTGGCAAATTTTTATTTACGGCGATGAAGATCAAAAATGCAGAGAAATTGCAGAAGAACTTGCGCAGCTAAAGCATAGTTCAGATCATCCATTAATAAAAGAAAGAGTTTTAAATTTTAAACAAGGAAGTAAAAAACTTGTTTTAACGCCTAAGCGTGAAAATTTTGCAAATGCAAAGATTAATTTTTCTGTCGCTACTTCAAACGTACGTTTAGGTGTGTACGGACCTGTCGCTTATAAAAGAATTAATAAACAAACAAAGTTTGCAAATGCAGAAACAGATGTAAGAATTAAAACAGGAAGTGTAAAAAATACCGATGTTATGCGTCAATCAAGAGAAGGTTTGCTGGATTTATTAATTCCGTTTAAAAACGAAGATATGTCATCATCATTACGTCTTAATTCACTTATTGAAACAAAAGAAGAAAGAGAGCCGTCAAGCATTAGAAGAGATAATAGGCGAAGGTATGCTTCAATTACAATTTCTACAAAACCGATGGATGCCCGTCATGTAAAAAAAGAAATTTATCCTTTGTTTAGTAAAATTGATTTACCTCAAAACTATTCAATCGAATTTGATCCTGAAGCCATAAAAAAAAGTGAAAGTTTATCTGCTTCATTTCTTTCGCTCATCATGGCGGTAATTTTTTGTTATATGATAATAGCCTCTATCAATGAATCGTTTACTATCCCTTTATTAATTTTATCGGCTATTCCGCCGTCTTTGGCAATTCCTGCAATTTGTTTATGTATCTCAGGCAGTATGTATAATTCTTCCATTGCATGTGCTTTTATCGCTGTCAGCGGCATGACAATAAACGCTGCTGTTCTTTGTGTTGACAGCATCCGCACAGTGATTCAAGCAAAGAACGAAAAAACAGTATTAAGTATTTATTCAGCGCTTCGCAGAAAATTGCCGGCGCTTCTTGCAACAACTGCAACCACTGTTGCAGGAGCAATTCCGTTTTTATTTCTAACAGAAGGAGTAAACACACTTATCAGAACTTTATCTTTAGTTAGCGCATTAGGGATTACAAGTTCATTTATTTGTTCAATTACCATCATACCGTCACTTTTATTTATATTTAAAAATTCTCTATTACCAATCAGATCAGAAAATATTCCGCTTGTGCGGAATTTAAATTTAAATTTTGGAGTAAAAAATGATTAAAAAATATTTTAATAAAACAATTTCATCTTTTTTAATAATTATATTAATTTACGGATTATTTCCGTCTTTTATTTTTGCACAGCCTTCGTTAGGTGAAATAAAAGGATTTAACAAATCAGTTTTTGACAGCCATTTTAGCAGAGCAGACAGGGAAATAAATCCGGAGCGTTGGCTGACTGAAGCAAAAAACGGAATATCGCAAGCTGTAAATGCATGGGAGTTAATCGCATTAAATATTTACGATGATCCTTTGCAATTAAATGACGCAAAAAACAAAATAGAAAATTGGAGTAACGAAGAGCTTGAAAAACGATTTTCGCAATGGCTTCTTGGGCGTTTTTTCGGAAGTGCAGCGGAAGATGCGGTTGTGAATTTATCGCAAAAGCTGGAAAAAATTCAAACCAATTTTTCATGGCATCTTGATGTAGAAGGCAATATTCTTTTTGATACTAAAACCGGCGATCCGATGATTGTTCGCCTTAACGAAGACGGCAGAGAATTTTCAAACGATCTTTTAAGCTGGCGCAATGAAACAGATAACCATATAAAAGCAGTCAGTACATCATTTGAAAAAAACTTAATTTATTTATTTCCCGAACTTTTAGCTTATATTCCGGCAGAAATGCGTGAATCAATGGGACGTATTCTAAGTGAAACTTTAATTACCATGAACGATTCAATAAAAAGAGAATTTAATAATATTGCAGCCAGAGAAGAAAGAATATTTACAAGCAGACGAACAAGAGATATTTGGAGTTTACGAAAAAAAAGCGACAATGAAGCGGCTCGTTTATTTACAGAAAAATTAATTTCAGAGACTGAAGCAGCCTGTAATAACGGTATTGAAGAGTTAAACGTCAGAATAGAACAAGCAGATGCAGGAATAGGAGATCTGTCTTTGTTAGGTGAAGAATGGCTGACTCTTTACAAAGAACAATTTGACAGAGGATTAAAAGCATGGGAAGAAGCAGAAGAAAGGTTTTTTATCAGGCGAATTGAATGGGAGCAGGAAACATTTAAAATGTTTTCCGAAGGCGAAGAGATATGGCTTTCTGCTTTTAAGCAATTGGAAGATCAAAGACAAAAATGGGAATTAAGCGCGAAAGAATTATTCAGTGCAGGCGAGGCTTTGTTTATAAATATTTCTGAAGAATTTAAAAAAAATATAGCCGATGCTAAAAAAGAATTTGAACTTAATAAAGAAATGAGAATTGGAGAAGGAACGACAAGAGTAAAAGCGTTAGTTGATATGTATTTAATAAGCGCATCTGCCGCAACTTCTACTAAAGAAAACATTCTTTTTTGGCAGCAGCAGTACAGCGGCGATAAAGCAGAGAGCGGAGAATATAAAGACATATCAGATTCAGATTTTTCAAATTGGATAGAAGATGAAATGAATAAATTATGGAAAGAAGCAGAAAAGAATTTTCTTTCAGAATTAAATAGTTTTTCAGAATTTATTTCTAATAATTACGATAGCACTCTGCAGCGAATACGATATGTTCTTAAAAATAATGTATCAATAACAGAGCAAATAGCTATTGCTAAAGAAATTGGTTACAGTTATTTGTCTCGGAACAAATTTGATGCTCTTGCAGAAATGAACAATCTTCTTCCTTTTTATCGTTCTTATACAGCGAAAGCATATGAAACACGCGATATGATTCTAAAAAATTATGCTGAATTATTGGGAACAGGAATATTAAAAGATTTTCTTTCTCCAGATGCATCAAGCGAAGATTTTTGTCTTGATGAATATCAAATTGCTTTAGTCAGAGCAAACGCGCTTGTTTTGTACTGGGAAAGAAAAACAGATATTGCACAAGCGGTTATGTCTTATGCAGAAGAATTAACAGCAGGAAGAATGACAGAAGCGGAAAGTATTCGTGCTTGGGAAGAAGCAAGGCTCTCTTATAATGAATCTTTAGCTGTTTATGAAAAAGAATTAAAAAAGTTAAACGAAGCAGGAACGAATATTAAAGAACAGCAGGAATTATTAAATAATTTAACTTTAATAATGAAAATGGAAGAAGAGAATTTGATCAAATTACAATCTGATTATTCCGCACTTATTACAATCTCATTAATTGATCGTAAAAACTTTTATCGTATAGAACTTAATAACAAATATAATTTTTTAACTAATCAATATAAAGAATTTTATAAATCCGGCAGCAATGCTATTTATAAAAATGTACTTGATTATGGAATGGCTTGGGCAAATTTAGAACAAAAAGAAATAGCACAAAATATTTTGTATATTTTAATAAACGGAGACGGTAATAATATTTTATCCGTAGCAGAACTGGAAGAATCGAATTTAGAAATTGATTTTCTTCTTCGTTTAGCAGCGATAAATTTATTTGCTGATAATCTTAACGGTCAGTTAAGAGCTTATGATTCTGATTTTAGCGGGGCGGATTGGTATGAAAAGGTAAAAGGTATAAATCTTTCAGACAAAGAAAAAAATGCGCTTTTCGGTGAAAATTTATTAAACCGGCTTACAGAAGATTATAAAAACAGCTCTAAAATTCTTTTGGATAAAAGAGTTGATTTTGAACTAACATTATTATTTGATTTTTTAGATATCAATAAAAATTTAGAATTAACAAACGATGAATATGTTTTTACTGAATTAATAAAAAATTGTATAGTTGATACAGAAACGGCTTCTTATATTTACGAAATTCTTAATGACCTAAAAGTAAGAATAGCGCAAGGTTTATCATATTATACTGACGATTCTGATGAAAATATTTTTATAAGTTACTTTGTGTCAGGAGATTCTTTTTTTCTTGGTTCTGAACAATATCTTTCTCAATATTTTAATGAAAATAATTTTTGTTATAACTTATTGGATTTATACAGCGATTATGCTTTTTACAGTTCATTTAATCAAAAAGAAACATGGAAAAATTCATGTGATTCATTATCGGTATTGATGAATAAATACGGTATTAATTCAGAAGCAGCAATTATTCTGCCGGATATTTATACAATCACAAAAGCTATATTTTCAATGTCAGGTGATTTTGTAAATAATACAGCGAAGTTTCTTTTAGAATTTGAAGATTGTTTTTCTGTAATTCCAAAATGGCTGGAATATGAAATTAATAATTGGAAAAATTCATTAATCGAATTTGTTACTGTTTATGCTCATTATAATAATGTAAAGACAGTAAATACTATAGACGCTCTCTATCAAGAATATGAGAAACTGCAAACACAATATAATACGCTTATTAATTATTCATATTCATTAAATTTTATAAGTGAATATGAAGCAGAAGCTATTAATAATGATTTTAACAAAATAATGGATAATAAAAATTCTCTTGATTGTTTATTAATGATAACAGATGCCTGTGAAAGTCTTAAAAAAAATGAATATTTATCAGAAAACGATTTGCATTGGCGGCAGTATTTAAACTCTGAAAATATTGATACCAATTATCCTATTGTAGCATCGGCATTAACATGGAAAGAAGGTATATATGAAGATGCATTTTATAAAGCAATTTATTTTTCTAATAGAACAAACGATTCGTTTAAATTATTCTCTCAGAATAATCAATCCAATTTTTATGCAAATTCAAATTATTATTTTAATTTATATGAAAATGCATTATCAGCGGTTGATTTACAATTTAATACATTAAGATATTTATATGAAGATTTAGCTAATGCAGCAAGATCGTATGATATTTCTAAATTAAATACAGAAGATGTTTCTATTGTATTAGAAAAATGCGAACAAGAACTCGCTAATCAAAAAGAAAAATATAATGAATTAAAAAATAATTATTTTTTAGAAGTAGAAAAATTTATTACCTATGGTTCGCTTTATGATGATCAATACCGTGTTTTAAATAAAACGCTTCAATCAAGTAATGAAAAGCAATTAGAATATGAAAAACAAGATGCAATTAAAAGATGGGCAAGTACAGCGTATTTAAATACCGATACAATTAACTTAGAAAGCAGCAAAGAAAAATTAAAACGTGCAAAAACTGTTTTAGAAGTGCTTTCCGATCTTTACACCGAAGAAAAAAGCCGTTCTTATGAAAACAAAGAATACGCCTCTTTATATTCAGCATATGAACAAAGTTTTAAAAAAAGAATCATGCTGAATGAAGCCATGAATGCATTATCATCAACGATAGCACTAGAAAAAATGAACAATGATAAAATATTTTCAGAATATCAAAGGTCATTGTATCAGCTTGGGTACATTGATCAAAATTTTGAATATAACTTTAGTAACGAATCTTCTTCTTGGAATATAAAAGATATAATAACTGTTAAAAACGGCAGACTTGTTTTTTCCAGAGACGAGTCTATGAAACTCTATGGAATGGACGCATCAAAAGCAAATGATCTAATAAGTTTTTTCAATACAAAAAATACTCAATCAGGCGAATTTCATTCTATAAGCAATTATGAAGAATCGCTAAGAAGTCTAAGCGAAAGAATGACAGGCTACTTTTCAAATTCAGAAAAATATAAACAATGGAGTTTAGCTAGAGATTATCTTATTAGTTCGCTTATAAATGCAAACAAAGATTTATTATTTCTTGAAGAATGTTTTTCCGGACTGGGAGAAATGACAAAAGAAAACGGTTCTTTTGCTTCTTTATCTACACAATCAGGAGTTTTTGATCGTACTAAATCTTTATATTCTGCAGTTAGCGGAAACAAATTATTCACTGACAGCGAAAATATTTTTCGTAACGCATGGGACAGTTTAACTTCTAACGAAAAATCTGATCTAGAATATTACATTATTCTGACATTGTCAGGTTATGGAAATGATTATCTGAAAGGATTTTCTAAAATGTATACTCTGGATGTTTATGAACTTGCTTATAATTACACAAATAAATATTACAATGAAGCAAGATCACAAGCAAGTAAATGGTACAATTTCCTTTGGCAATGGGCTTGGAATGATATGAAAGGAATTAATGATAGTACATTAAATAGAATCACTTCTCCAATTGAAATTACGCGCAATGAGGTAAAAAATTGGATCAACGGAATTAACGGAAACTTATCATCAATAAAAGATTATAGTACTGCGTATATTGAATCATGCAAAAGATTGGATTTTCTTGAAGGAAAAGAGTCTGATAAATTAAAAATAGTATGGAAAGATATAAATGATTCTTTATTAAGTACTAATAAAATAAATTTGGATGATATTAAAGAAATAAAAAATTATTGGGAGATAATGCAAAAAAATTCAAATGAAGAATATGATAGCGTATCAAAAGCTCTTGCAGCATTGGTTTATTGGGCAAAAGACGCGGAAAACAATTCAAAATCTGAAATAGAAAATTTTTGGAATGCAAAACAGTATGAACATAATCAAAATGAAAATAATTATTTAACTGTTGTAAATGCTTATATTGACGGTAAAGCCTCTATTAATGATTTAAAAGCAGAGATTAATAAAACATACGGAAAAAATGCTCTATCTTGGAAAAATCATTTAAATAATATGCATACAGTTTTGTTTAATAATCTTTCCGAGTACTTAAACATAAATATTAATATGCTTGCAGATTTTAATATTATCGGTAATGAAATTGTTTTATTAGCGGAAGATACTTTAGAAAAAAAATATAATACAGAATTTTCAGCAAGAGAAATTGAGTGGCAGCAAATTCTTAAAGAAATAACAGATAAATATAATGAATGGCAAGCTTCAGCCGCACAAATATTGGAAAGCGGCAGAATGGATTGGACTATAGGTTTACAAAAAATGGAAGATTCGTACCGGCAATGGAATATAAATTTTAAAAATGAATACGAACGAATAAATAATGAATGGAACGAATTTTATCTTGCAGGGCTTGAAGATAAAGAAAGATGGCTGGAACAAGCTGCAAATGCCGCTAATCAAGCGTCGGCAGATTCTTTCTTATCATTAATAGGTACAGAAGGTGAACGTTTATCCCGCTTTTTAGATGCTAGAGAGCCTTTCGGTATTCGTGACGCTGCTCCTGCCGCTCAAACGCTGATGTCAGAACTTTTGCAATCTTCTGGAATTGTAAACATGGCAAATGCATTCAGCTCATTAAACAGCATCTCTTCCTCTATTTCTGTAAATGTAAAGAGAGGTATGAGCGGTACAACATGGGATGCAAATCTTGTAAAAACAGCTGCAGCCGATCTTGCAAAACAAACCAATGCAGAAATTGCAAACAACGAATCAAGAATACTTGCGTTTAACGCACGTTTGAATGCAGAAGAAATAGTTAAAAGCTTATCTGAAATGGTAGAAAATTCTAACAAAGGTTTTAGAGAAAACATGGATAATCATTTTATTATCAAAGGACTTTGGAGAAAAAGCGGGAATAACTATGTTAAAGATATAATAAAAGGTTCTACGCTTTTTACGCCTGTCATTACACAAACTGTTTATATAAGCGGTTATGTGAATTATAATTTAGAACCAATAACACTAAAAACAAATCTTGATGAAAATTCTATTGCACATATGGATTCCATTGCAATAAGAGAATTGCTTAATAATATAATGACAGAAGTTGAAACAATTTCTGAAGAAATATTCGGAAAAGATAATAATAAAATATCGGTAATGAATGATAACGGAGAAGAGCGCGAACAATCACCAGGAAAATTCGGTGCACACATCGGTTATAGTCCTACAGTTAAACCGCAAGATGAAATGGGATCGGAAAAAGATGAAATGTTTTATGATCAAGGAGCAGGTGAATTAGGACGCTTAATATCCGAATACATTTATTGGCACGTTGTTGATTCAAAAGGAAGCTATGAACTTACTCTTGCTCCCTGGGATAAACGAATGTGGGATGACGACGGAAGCTGGTTTACCGCTCCCTCTCTCCGCACCATCGGCACAATTGCAGGCTCAATAGCGGCAGGAATTATTTCATGCGGAAGCGGTTTTGCAATGTTAGCGTTATCTATCGGTGTCGGTACTGCCAGCGATCTTGTCTTTGGAAGTCTTGATTTAGCAATGGGATATAAATCAATTGATGAAGTTGCGTTTAACGTTGGTAAATCATTAGTAACCAATACAGTTGCAGGTTTATGCGGAGGAGTTTTCAAAGGAATGACAACTGCAGTTATGAAAAATGTATCCGGTACATTAAATACGGTTATTGCTCAAACAATGATGACAGGGGTTCAAACTTTTACAACAGGTTTTGCAACAAACCTTATCAGCGGAGTTACTTATGACAGTGAAAATGGTTTTGGTTATTCAGGTGAAATTGTAAGAGCGGGATTTAATAATATGCTTACGAATACACTTGTATCCATGACAAGTTCTCTTGTATCATCAAGTATGCATGCAACTAACACCGGTTATCATATAAACAAATTATTTGGCTTTAATGAAACAAATCAGATTGATGTTAGTAAACTAAACAATCTTGTTGGTTCAATTGCAGGGCAAGGTGTAAACTATGCTTTAGGAAACGATTTTTCACTTAATATACTTAACTTAAATTTATTAAGCGACGGAAAATATCAAGGCGGTTTACTTGAATTAAATATAGGACGCAACGGTGTAAAAATGAATTTTGGCACAGGAGGCGCAAATGTCAGTATTGATAATATAATATCTTCTGTTAGAGGCGCAATGGTCTGGAATACAAACAATAAAATTAGTAATTATATAAATAATAAAGATAATAAATTTGATTCCGCTGTTGCATTACGCGCTCAATATGGTTACGGTGATACTGTACAAAAAGACCAGTTATGGGGTATATTAAAAGGGGATATAAAAATAATTACAGATTCTGAAGGTAAAAATGCAGCAGAATCAACCAGAGAAGATGGTAAAAAGGTAATAAATTTGACAGGTTATAAACAAGGCATGAGCGCAGAAGATCAATTCCGTTTAGCAGCTATTCTTGGACATGAAGCATATAGAGATGGGTATGTGACCGGAGAAACAGATGCTTCTGGAAACATAGTTACAAGTTCATCAAGTTTTAATGAACTTAAAACAGCTTCAATAGCAAAACTGGCAATGACAAACAGGATAAATGCGGAACATGAATGGTTTTATCAATATAATCAAGATTTTGATTTAGAAAACGCATTCTTATTGTATGCAAAGGAAACAGGTGATTATTCAATGTATGATGAATATCTGGAACTAACATATAATAACGACAAAGATTATTTTTGGATTAGAACAGAGACAAATAATAATTTTCAAAATGAAGACGGATACTGGAATATACCTCTCTTTGATGCATCATCACGAGATAGTGTAAATGAAATAAACGAAGAAAGAAAACTAGCAGCGTTTGAAAGATACGAAGCGGAACAATTAGAAAAAGGAGAAGAAGTGAAACTTTGGGAAGATTTTTATAAAGATAAAGATCTTTTAATAGAGAATGGTTACAAAGAAATGGATTTTATTTCTTTGCATAATTATGGTTGTCGATTTATGACTGTTAAATATAGTTTGGAACGACTTACCGGTAAGAATATTAATGCAGAGCAACTTCATAACCTTATAAAAGAAGATGATCTATATTCAAAAGGATCAATATTAACCAATCAAAACATTGCAGATATTTTAACAAGATACTCAGATGGATATTTTAATGTTACATCTGTTTTTGCAGATAAACCAACCGTAGAACAGATATATGAGTTTACACAATCTGAGAATATGTATCTTGCCTGTCTTCAAGTTCCAAATGGTCAGGGTGGAGCTCACTATGTAATGCTTTCTGAAATTGAATTTTCTTTAAATTCTGTTAACGGTTTGTATGACGTATATGTTAGTGTAGCAAATCCATGGAATAGCAAAGGTGTTCTAGGAAAAAAAAGTTATACAGATAAAGAAATTTTAAGCTGGGATATTTTTCTTGTTACGCCAACTAGGTTAAATTATAATGTAAATAATAATTTAACACAAAGACAAAGCACAGTAAGCACAGTAAACATAGGAGAATATAGTTATCAAACTCTAATGAATGGTATCAAAAGATAGGAGAAAAAATGAAAACAACAAAAATCGTTCTGTTTCTATTAATTATAATTTTGTTTTTTTCGTGCAATAAAAATAAAGATAATGTAATAGAACCGCCAATTGTTAATGAAAGCAATTCTGAACCCGTATATAAAAATAATTCTGTACAAATTGATAAAGAAATACAGATAACAGAACAAGAAGAAGTTTTTGAAACTAATAATAAAAGGGTTAGATATTTGGTAGGGGAAACCTTCGATTATTTAACCGATTATTTTTGGATGGTTTCTGACGGCAGGTATTTATTAGATCCGCCGGTTCAAACAATTAATTGGGTCGGAAAAATGACACCGTGTATTATTTTTTATGAACTTAATATACCGCCGATAAGTATTATGTATCAAGAACGCCTTAGAAATGAAATGTTTACATTGCGGTATCAAACAGAAGAAGAGGAAAATAAATTATTTCCTGTTTATAATTCATTCTCTGATAAAATTTATGATGTAAAATTTGGTAATGATTTTAATACATTAGCTTTTTTGGTGGGTAATACATTATATTGGCGGAAAGATAGGACAAATCAACAAGAAGATTTTGAACACCCTCTTGTCGGGATTTGGGGAGGTATGCCTGTTTCCCTTCATGAATACCGTATTGTAGATACTACAGATTGTTTATACTACATGGAAATAGACAAGGAAATCCCATATTGGGGGGTACGCAGAGGGACTTATCTATTAAAAAAAATAGATAATAAAACATTTGAAACAGTATCATCATTTCCTGACGGAAAATTAAGGCTGGTGGTAGAAAGCAGAAACCAAATGCTTATGACACCGTTATTTACCTTACCTGAAGATGAAGAAGGGATTCTAGGTCCGTTAGTATTACATAGAAACAGCAGAAAAATAAGTGTTCTTCTTAATGATCCTGATTATCTGGAGTATAAAAGCAGGTAATTTATTGTTTCTAAATGAAGAGTAAGAGTATAATTTTTGCACACAAAGGATTTTCTCCTTTGTGTGCGTTTTTCTATTGTATTAAAAACTAAAGGAATAAAAAATGATAATAAAAAAAATTGCTTTCATAATAATAATTTTAAGTGTATTTTGCTGTTGTAATAATAAAAAAATTCAAGAAAGTGATAATAAAAATGAAAGTAATAATAACACTGATATACTTATACAAAATGATAATAAAATTTATGTAGGACCTTATTACGGCGCGCTTTTATATTTGGCTCCAAGTGTTGACAGCACAGAAATTATATTACTTCCTCAAAAAACAGAATTAACAATTATTGAATCAAGCTTTGAACAGGATATCGTCAATAATTTAATTGATTATTGGTATAAAATAGATACCGGTAAAGAAACCTGACAGCGTTACATCAATTGGAGATGGTGCGTTTGCTAATAATAAATTGACTTCTGTTACCATACCTGCAAATATAACTTTAATTGATTATAATTCATTCAGAGAAAATCAACTAACCTCTGTGATTTTAACGGATGGTATTATAACCATTAATGATTTTGCATTTTATAAAAATCAATTGACATCTATTACTATACCTAACAGTGTTACGTTAATAGGCAGTCATGCATTTTGCGACAATCATCTTCGATCAATTATTATACCTGACAGTGTCACAACTATTAAAACAGGAGCATTTTGCCATAACCAACTTACAAATATTGTTATTGGAAGAGGACTTACAGCTATTGAAGGAGTGGTTTTTGAAGATAATAATTTAAATTCTATTGTTATACCTCCAAATATTCGGAAAATTGAAAGCAGTGCTTTTAAAGGAAATAATCTGACAAGTATTACCATTGAAGGTAATAATACGCGATTTAATGGAGGAACACTTAATAGAACACTTGACGGTTTTAATAGTTTTTATATAATCAATGGTAATAAAGCAGGTACATATATATATAGAAATGGCAATTGGTCTGTAATTCATCCAACGATCATTTAAGCTTATTACAAAGAAGAACTATGTAATAAAAAATATTTCTACTTTATAAAGAAAGTTTTATTTTTAAACATAAGGCACATGAAAGCATTCACTTTTGTGTGCCTTTACTTAAACCTTAAATCTTTCCACATCTTTGGCAAGAATATTAATCCTATCGCTGTTTTGTATTTAGTATTAATCATTTTATTTTTGATATGGAAAGCGGTTTTTGTCAATTAAAATAAACGCCCTAAGCTAAGGCAATTTATTTCTTTAATAATTTTTCTTTCTCCTTCCCTTTCTTCCCTTCGCTGACAATTTTCTTAAAAAGTGCGTCCGCTTTTTGAAACCATGATGTTAAATTTTCTAAACGGATAAGTCCGTATAATAACGAAAATAAAATTATTTCTACACGTGTGTTTAAATTGATTTTGCGCTTTATCTCTAAAATAGAATTTCGTATCGTTCCTATATTGTAACTTATTTGTTTTGCAATTTTGTCATCGGAGTATCCTTGCGCCATTTTTGTTATAACAGTCTGTTCTAATGGAGAAAAAAAAGAATAAAGAGCATCTGCGTATTCAGTGTTGCCGGATATTTCAGCTAATTTATTTATAAACATTTGATGCGGTAATTGATTTACAATTCTTGATTCATTAACAATCTTTTTCATTATTGAATCGTTTATATAACAGCCGCCTAAAACAGCTATTTTAATTACATATACCAATTTATTAAAATCATTCTCTTTTATTAAAAATGCAGATATCCCCGCTCTTATTGCAAGCGTTATGTGATCTTCTTCATAGTAATCGCAAAGTAAAATAATGGCTGTCGACGGCGATCGTCTTCGAATCATAGGCAAAAGTTCGGTGCTGATTGTTTGTGACATTTCTAAATCAAGAATAAGAACATCGGGTTTTAATCGGTCTATCCGAATGATGGTTCCTGTCGCGTCTTTCTCAATACCAACTATATCAAACTCCATCGTTTCCGGTATAGCCGATAAAATCAATCTTTGATCTTTCTCATATCGCGAAGCAATTAATATTTTAGCACAAACAGAATTTGCGTGTGCTGAATCATTCATAATGCCTTCCTGATATCATTATTGACACTTTTTGAAAAAACGTCAATTACATTTTATATGAATATTCCCTTGACATTAAACAAAATAGTAATTATTCTACGATCAAAACGAGGATGCTTAGGTATTGAAAACTATTTATATTGTAGATGACAGTGACACCAATTTAGCAATGGCGGAAGACGCTCTTGAAAATAATTTTCGTGTCATGACAATACCGTCAGCCGCCAAAATGTTCTCACTTTTAGAAAAAATAACCCCAGATTTAATCTTGCTTGATATAGAAATGCCTGAAATGAACGGTTATGAAGCGATTGTAAGGCTAAAAGCCGATAATTCACGGGTAAATATCCCTGTTATTTTTTTAACCGGCACTGTTGACGCCTCAATCGAACAACAATGCTATAAATTAGGTGCTGTCGGCATCATAAAAAAACCTTTTTCCCCTTCCACATTAATAGATACAATCAATTCTCATATATAGCAATTAATACCTGATATAGTCTATAATTTAGTTAGTTTAAAAAAAAATATATTGACAAACAGGCAGAACATGGAGGGAGATTGTGCGGTCTATCTTTGAAAAAAGCCGGGCTTTAAACACTATTCATGCACAAATGTTTATAATTGTGATTGCCTTTGTAATTATGGGCATATCCAGTTTCCTCTTTGTCAGCCGTATCGAACAAAATCATCTGATAAAAGATGCAGAACATACATTGGAATTAGCAGAAGCAAGAATAATTTCCTACCTTCTTGAACCCGAAACATTTCTTAGCAGTTACTCTGAAACAATCCGCAATATGCTGATGAAAGGCGAATCAGAAGAAAAGATTTCTTCATACATGAAAGAAATTACGCAATTTCTTGTTACGGACAGAGAACGCATGACAGGTTTATATACTACTCACGGTTATTTTTTCAGTTGGGGCGGAAAACACATTACAAGCAGAGCTTCAGCATCTTCACAGCAATCGGTATCATCGATGATAGAATCGGAAGGATTTGATCCTGAAAAAACCGTATGGTATCAAGCTGCTATTAATGCAAACGGAAAAATCATTATTTCTAAACCGTACAGGGATATTGCAACAGGAAACAACATACTGACATTTTCCCGTTTAATCAGTAATGACAACAAAGACCGCTTAGCGGTTATTTGTCTGGATATCGATCTTAACAGAATATATAATCATGCTATTTCTATCGACCTTACAGAAGGCAGTTACGGTATAATATTAAATAATAATTTAGAAGCAATTGCACATCCTGAATTATTTTTTATCGGCGTTAATATATACAGTGTATCAAGCGGTTTATCAATTCTTTCAAACGAGTTAGAAACATTAAGAATGGGGGAACTGCTCAGCAAACGGAAAATAAAAAATTATATGTACGAAGATACCATCGTATTTTTTAAAAAAGTAAAATATGATTGGTATCTTGGTATTGTAATTCCTTCGCATGAATATTACAAAAACGTACAGAATATGGCGATTTTCCTGATTTTATTAGGCACAATATTGGCGGCAGCGTTATGCACCATGTTATATTATATTGCTCAAGCAAGAATAAAATCAGATTTAAGAACACAGCAAAAAAGCAACTTCCTTGCAACTATGAGCCATGAAATCCGAACTCCTTTAAATGCAATCTTGGGTATGACAGAAATCCAAATGCAAAATAATACTCACCCTCCTGCGACAAGCGAAGCGTTTATAAAAATAAATAATTCCGGTAATTTACTTTTAAATATTATTAACGACATATTGGATTTATCAAAAATAGAAGCCGGAAAACTTGAATTAGTGCCGGTTAAATATGAAGTGTCCAGTCTTATAAACGATATTATCCAATTAAATTATATTCGTTACGAAAGTAAGCCGATTGAATTTAAAATTGATATTGATCCGAATATTCCGGCTGTATTAGTAGGGGACGAGCTTCGTATTAAGCAAATACTTAATAATTTACTTTCCAATGCATTTAAATATACAGCAAAGGGAATAGTTGAACTTACAATAAATGCAGAATGTGTCGGGCGCGGCGGCGGAGCGGTTTCTGTTACATTAATTTTCCAAGTAAAAGATACAGGTCAAGGTATGACGCCGGATCAAATCAGCAAACTGTTTGACGAATATACTCGGTTTAATATGGAAGCGAACCGTACAACAGAAGGCGCGGGTCTTGGTATGACCATTACGCGAAATCTTATTAACTTAATGTACGGAAAAATAAATGTAAAAAGCGCTATTGACGAAGGCACTCATGTTACCGTCCGCATACCGCAAAAAATTGAAGGTCTTGGTATACGCAGATTATTAGGAAAAGACGTGGCAGACAGCCTTCGCTTATTTAAACAAAGCAACACCGTACAATACAAGAAAACGCAAATATCACATGAATATATGCCTTATGGCAGAATTTTAATTGTTGATGATGTAGAAACAAATCTATATGTGGCGAAAGGTCTTATGATGCCTTATTCATTAAAAATAGATCTTGCAACAAGCGGGTTTGAAGCAATAGAAAAAGTTAAATCCGGAAATATTTATGATATTATTTTTATGGATCATATGATGCCGAAAATGGACGGTATTGAAACAACAAAGCAGCTCCGTAACATGAAATATACAAACCCGATAGTTGCCCTTACTGCAAACGCTCTTGCAGGGCAAGCGGAAATGTTTTTGAAAAACGGTTTTGATGATTTTATTTCCAAACCGATAGATGTGCGCCATTTAAATGTTGTTCTTAACAAATTAATACGCGATAAACAACCTATCGAAGTGATAGATGCCGCGCATAAAGAAAAAGAAAAAATTGATAAAAAACCGATTGCAGATCAAGGATACCAGCAAATTGATTTACAGTTGGCGCAAATCTTTGCACGTGATGCGGAAAAAGCGTTAAAAGTTTTACAAACTTGTATGCATAACAATATCAGCGATGATAATGACATTCAAATGTATATTATCAATGTTCATGCAATGAAAAGCGCACTTGCCAATATCGGCGAAAAAGAACTTTCTTCAACTGCATTGCGGCTTGAACAGGCAGGCAGGGAAAAAGATATCAATGTGTTATTATCAGAAACAAATGAATTTATAGAAAAATTAAAAAGAGTAGTAGACGAGATAAAAATAAAAACTCTTGTTAATGAAGTAAACGAAGATTCAACAGAAGCCCTTGTTATTTTAAATGAGCAATTAAAAATAATTAAAGACGCTTGTACCGCTTATGATAAAAAAGCGGTAAAAAAATCTTTAAATTTATTAAGAGAAAAAACATGGTCGCATGATACAAAAGAATTTTTAGACTTAATTGCAGAACATATACTTCACAGTGAATTTGATGAAGCATCCGCATTAGTAGAAAAAAATATAAAATAATAAGGTTTAAATGCTGCATAATATATTTATTACAATTAAAAAATTTATTTCTCATTATATTCAAGTGCTGTTTGTGTGGTTCTTTTTTGCATTAATGGTTTTATCAAGTTATTACTTTATGAGCGAGATTGAAACTAAACATTTAAAACGCCATGTGGAAGATTTATTGGATAAATCGCAAGCTTATCTTGATTCAGAAATGAATAAAATAGAAGCAATCTTAAGCAGCGATGATAATATGTTTGATATAACGGCTATTGATTCAATAATTAATAATATTACACCTTATATTCTATCCATTGGTGAAGCGGACAGCGGATACGGCGTTTTGTTTGACGGACATAAAAATATAATTGTGCATCCGAATGAAAATGATATAGGCAAAGGGCTGGACGAAATGAACATTGGGATAGATCTAATACACGATCTAGACAAAGGGTTAGTCATTTCCGAGAGGGAAACAATTAATTATAAAAACGAAACGGTAATAGTTTTCTCTAAACAGCTTAACAACGGATGGTATATTGCAATACTTATTCCGAAAAATAATTATTACAAAAGTTTATATAGTATTGCAGGAATCCTGATTTTTCTTGGAATTGTGTTTGCAGGAATATTAAGCATTTTCCTAATTAAAATAATTCACGATAAACATAAAGCACACAAAGTAATTGCAAATGAACGCTTGGAATTTAAAAAAACCGCGCACTGGTATAAATCGATTCTTGATGCCATACCTTTGCCCGTTTCTGTTACTGATGCAAATACTTGCTGGACTTTTATTAATTCCCGTGCTGAAGACTTCTTGGGCGTTAAATTTGAAAAAATAGAAGGATTTCCATGCTGTAATTGGGGCGCGCAGATTTGCAATACACCCAGCTGCGGTATAGAATGTGCAAAAAGAGGTATTAAACAAACATTTTTTACACATAAAAACGAATCCTATAAAGTTGATATAGAAATTTTAAAAGACATAAACGGCGAAACAGCAGGTTATATTGAAGTCGTGCAAGATATAACACAGCTGGAAGAAATGGCGCGCAGACAGATGGAAGCAGAATCTGTAAGTAAAGCAAAATCCGCATTTATAGCAACTATGAGCCATGAAATACGCACACCGTTAAACGCAATTTTAGGTATAACCGATATAGAAATTCAAGACGATATGCTTTCTCAGAAAACAAAAGAAGCGCTTATTAAAATACACAGTTCAGGCGATTTACTTCTCCATATAATTAATGACATTTTAGATTTATCAAAAATAGAAGCAGGAAAATTGGAATTGACACCTAACATTTATGATGTTCCCAGTTTAATAAATGATACCGTTCATCTTAACATGGTAAGAATAAATAACAAACCGATAGAATTCGCTCTTAATTTAAACGAAAATATTCCTTCAAGACTGCTCGGCGATGAAGTTCGCATCAAGCAAATTTTAAACAATGTTTTGTCTAACGCTTTTAAATATACCTCATCCGGAAATGTAAAACTTTNTGTTGATTCAAGTTATAATCAAAAACAAAGCGATAACAAAAATTATGTTTTAACATTTAAAATAAGTGATACAGGCGAAGGAATGACAGAAGAACAAGTTACCGATATGTTTAACGAGTATTCCCGTTTTAATATGGAAGCAAACCGGACAACAGAAGGTACGGGGCTTGGTATGAGCATAACAAAACATTTAATCCGTTTAATGAACGGTGAAATATTTGTAAACAGTAAACTCGGCGAAGGAACAACTTTTACTATCAACTTACCGCAAAAAAGAATAGACGAAGAAACAATAAGCAAACAAATGATGGAAAATCTTCAAAGTTTCCATTATGACAGTTCGCCCTTATTAAAAAAATCTCAAATGGTACGCGATCCTATGCCTTACGGAAGTGTTCTTGTTGTAGATGATGTAGAAACCAATTTATATGTTGCTAAAGGTCTTATGACACCATACGATTTAAAAATTGATCTTGTTGTCAGCGGTTATGATGCGATTGATAAAATAAAAGAAGGATATATTTATGATATAATCTTTATGGATCATATGATGCCGAAAATGGACGGTGTTGAAGCGACAAAAATTATACGCAGTTTAGGTTATACTAACGCAATTGTCGCATTAACAGCGAATGCTGTTGTAGGGCAAGCAGATTTTTTTATGAAAAGCGGTTTTGATGATTTTATTTCTAAACCAATAGATGTGCGCCATCTTAATATTATACTTAACAAATTGATACGCGATAAACAGCCTATGGAATTAGTAGAAAGGGCTAGGAGAACAAAGCGCGAACGGTTAGAGGCAATAGGTGTACAGCAAGAAGAAATCCATGCAGATTTGGCAAATATTTTTATTCGTGATGCGAAAAAAGCAATAACCTCATTAGAAACGGTAATAAAAAATAATTTCAGCGGAAGAGAAGATGAGTCAACCTATATTATTAATGTTCATGCTATTAAAAGCGCTTTAGCAAATATCGGGGAAAGAGATATTTCTGTAAAAGCGGAAAAATTAGAGAAAGCAGGAAGAGACGGAAATCTTAATGTTCTGTTAAATGAAACGCCCGAATTTATAAATCTACTGCTGTCTGTTATTCAAAAACTTACTCCTGAATCTTACACAAATAACGCAGCGGGTAGTGAAAACGATACGGAAACAGAAGACGCTCTTGCCTTTTTACATGAAAAACTTCTTATCATTATGGAAGCATGTACAACATATGACAAAAAAACAATTAAAACAGTATTAAGCGAATTAAAAGAAAGAACATGGACTAACAAAACAAAAGAGATGCTAGATCAATTTTCCGAATATTTACTGCATAGCGAATATGAAAAAATTTCTGCCGTTATTTCTGAGGTTACTAAAAACTCTTTTAATTAAGACGACTCTTTTTTAAAACCGGAAGCAAGCCGTTCTAATAAATTATCAACCTGTTTTTTGTTTTTAAGATTGTAATTTTCAAGCACATTCGATTCAATCTGATCAAAATTAATATTACCGTTTTCGTATTCGCAAAACATATTTGCAAGGTATACGGCATCAACCAAATCTTTACATTCACCTTCCACGCTGTCAGGATCATGGTGAAAACGGATTGCCGCTACAAGCCTGTCAGGGAAATTCCATTTTTCTGCGATCAGTGCGCCAAGTTCGGCATGATTCATCCCTGCAGAAAGGTCTTCAAAAGTAGATGCAGGAAGATTTTTTTCATTGCAAAACCCTTTTATTTTTCCTAACAGATCAGGATGCACGTTGGAAAAAACAATTTTTCCCATATCGTGTAAAATGCCGCCGACATAAACATCATCAAGCAAGCTTGAATCGTTTTTAAAGTTTTTGACAAGGTTATATGCATAAAAAGCCGTTCTATATGAGTGATCCCATAATTTCTTTTTATCAACTGTGTCATCGCCGAGTACTTTTTGTGTTCCGTAAGAATAAAGAAGATTTCGTATACCCTTAATGCCGATCATTTTTACCGCTTCAGAAATACTGTCTACTTTTTTTGCCAGCATATACTGAGCGGAATTTACAATCTTTAATAAATCTGCGGTAAGCGCAGGGTCCATTGATATTTGGCGCGCAATAGACGGCATATCAGAAGAAGGATCGTTAATTAATTTTTGAACATGAATAACATTTTCCGGGAATTGAGGCAGGCTATTAATACTTTCTACGATTTCATCGGAAAGAACAGACATATTTTCCTGCATTGCTTTATCAAGAGGGATTAAAATATTTGCGATTGTGCATTTATCTGTTGTTTTAATAACAAACGCTTCATCATCAAGCCCCATTTTTTTCAGCATTAAAACAAGGATAACCAATCCAAGACCGGCGCCTTCAGTATCATCAAGAACTTGAGTCAGTGCGTCTTCCAAAGTATCAAACTGTCTTGATCTTGCCATTTTATCATGGATACGAAGCTGTTCAATTTTATTTGCCAATACGTTATTGCGTATTTCAATACTTATTGCATTTCGTTTTACTTGCAGAATTACTTTGATATAAAGACCTTTTTCTTTTTGTTTTTGAAGATAATAATTTATATTACTGATTGTTTCTTCTTTAAAGGTTTTCATCCCTTCTTCATAATCTCTGTCGATATCAAGTTTTAATCCGCGCTCTTCAAAAAAAATTCGTTTTGTGTTTGCTTTTTTTGCATTNACAACGAGNTCTTGCACGCANTAGACAATGTAATCTTTGATTTTTAATAAATTCAAATGCCGAAGAAAAGATTCAATAACCTGTTCAATATATATTTCAATCTCTTTNGGATGTGTATATGTTGTTATTGTCAGGGGAAGCCCCGACTGTATGGCTTTTTTTATCTTGCCTTCATCCACGACCAGTTCGGGACTAGAAGTCATATTAGTATCCTACCTTTTAAATTAATCCTACCTTATATTTTCGGCTAAAAACTCGATTTTCGCAATAGTTTAAGGTGTTAGTCTGCAAGCTATGGGTCAAAATGACACAGTTTTTCTGTTCTTTTACCTGCTTGTGTCAATTTTTCTTAACCGATCTTTGTTTTTTGCAGAATATTAAGAAGTTTATACGCTGAAAATCAGAAATTTAAAAGTATATCATTTAATTTATGGGAATATATCGAAAAAACGGCTTGGCACGATTCTTGCTGAATATAAGGTAAGCGAGAAAAATTCTGACAAACAGAGTTTTTCCCGCTAATAAGGAGGATGATATGAATAAAGAAGCAAAGGTACGAGCTGCGGAAAGCAACCTTTCTATTTACTTTACTGAGATAAACCGTATAAAAATTTTAACACGGGAAGAAGAAGAGCAAACAGCCCGTGCGGCAGCGGCAGGCTGCAAAGCGGCAAGGGAAAAACTTGTAAACGCCAATCTTCGTTTTGTTGTAAGTGTGGCAAAAAAATATCAGGGGCTTGGTTTACCGCTGGAAGATTTAATCAGCGAAGGCAACGTCGGTTTATTAAATGCTGTTGATCGTTTTGATGTAGACAAAGGATATCACTTTATTTCTTACGCTGTATGGTGGATACGTCAGGCGATTATGAGTGCGCTTTATGAAAAAGCCAGAATGATAAGGCTGCCGGTAAACCGCGCTACGGAGCTTGTCAAAATAGAAAAGGCAAGAAAAATAATCAAGTCAGATTATTCAACAGAAGAAGAAATTGCAGAAATTGCCAATCTTTTGACAATGGAAAAAGAACAGGTTACAGAACTAATCAATATATCAAGGGAAATTCTCTCTTTAGATAATCCTGTATCTGATGACGGAATTTTATTCCTGAAAGATTCTATTGAAGATGATCTGTACATGGCTCCGGATGTCTATGCAGAACGCAAGTTGATGGAGAGCGACATTGAAGGTGTCCTTAACACGCTTGATAAAGATGAAGCTGCAATCATCCGTTACCACTATGGGCTTGGAAAGCGGAATCCTATGTCATTAAAAGATATTGGAATGCTTTACAACCTTAGCAAAGAGCGCATCAGACAGATTGAGGAGAAAGCGCTCGCACGTCTGCGGAATCCGAAACGTACAAAGAAACTGCAGGCTTATGTTGCATAACTCTCTAGCAGAGCAACCGGCTGTGAAAACAGCCGGTTTTTTTTAGCTTAGCGCGGTAACGGCAGTACCCCGTCTGAAGACCAATTAAATGGTTGTTCATCTTTAAAGAAAGGTATATTAAAATCGCAGTTTAATCTGATCTGGGTTGTTAATTCTCTGGATGATGAAGAGAGCAAAGACGTAATGGATGAAGCTACAGTCCGTGCTAAATCGCCGTAATTTACTGTCAGGCGGAAGTTTACCGGAGTGGTTGATGATGCGGCAAGAGGTCCGTTATTTTCTATTTCGCCTTTTATAAAAGAATTTCTGTTAATCAGATAGTCATAACTTACCTTTGGTGACGGTATCGGGAACTCGTTGGGGTTTTCAAAATTGATTGAAATAACAATTTCCGCTCTGGATGTGTTTACATTATCAACTCTCATGGAGGGCGATGTTATACGCGGAAGCTGCGGCAAGGGGACTTCTCCGGAATGCTCAAGATTCCAAACCTTGTCTCCAAGCAGGGGGAGCGAGAATTTTATACCTAATGCAAGTTTATAATCAATCTTGCGGTTTCCTTTTAATGACCTAAAAGTGTTAAGCAGATCAAGGTAATCAAGGTTTACCGGCACTTCTACAATGGTTTTATTACGCGCTCTTAGACGGTTATTATTTTTAATTGTGCCTTTTATAAAAGAATTCGTGTTTATAAAACATTCCCAATCTGTTTCCGGGAAAGGAATTTCAAAACTGTTTGGGTTTTCCACTTGGAGCTTGCAAAGCAGCTGTGCGCCGTTCAAATTGATGCTTGCTAAATCAACAGAATGAATCGTTATAAGCGGGTCTTGTAATACTGCCGACAAAGTTTCGCAGGTTGATAATGATAAAATTGATAACGAGACGCAAGCAACAATTATCATCATATGCAAACGGATAAAAGATTTTTTCATAAATTTCTCCAACATTATTAATTATTTATTATCTTTTCAGATTTAATGTTTGAATTAAAGGAAAAAAGCCAGACAAGGTCTGGCTTTTCTTACAGTTTGTAATACTCAGTAAGTCTTATTGCTTATCCATGTTAACAACATACTGTGCTTCATCCGGTCTATCAATTGTCATCGTTAAACCGCTGCCCGGAAGGCGGGTTGTAAAGCGATAAGTTCTTCCTGCTTGAGGGCAAGAGAAGGTAATTGACGGATTTGTTCCTACCATACCAACATTAAAGTTCTGGATTGTGTTTTTTGAAAAATCAAATACTACAGCTCCATTAACCTTAATTACAATGTTGTTTGATGAGAATTCCCAAACTGCATTATAGTTAGTATCAAGCCAACTTCCAACCGGAAATGTGCCAAGATTGATTTGTTGTGCAAACAAATCCTCAGATGCTGCTGCTGTCAGCAGAAGTACAAAAGCTAAGACCATTAAGATTTTTTTCATTTTTCTCTCCTAAATATTATTTGTTTTATTATAACATTGGTATTTTAAAATCGGCAATAAAAATATTCCTCAAAATCAAACAAAATATTGACAGAATCCAATTTAACCCTTTAAACTCATTATATGAATATATCAACCTATACCGTAAAACCGAAATTACCTCCGGTTTTAAAGCCGTTAGAAGAGATTGCCCGCAATCTTTGGATATCTTGGAATTATGACGCGATTCAGCTGTTTATCAGGCTGGATTATGATGCTTGGATTCTTGCAAAACAGAACCCGATGCGGACTTTGGGTATGGTTAGCCAAGAACGCCTTACGCAGACGGCAAAAGACGATTCTTACCTTGCCGCTCTTAAAGAGGTTTATGACAGGTTTCAGCGTTACAAAAAAGGCGATACATGGTATCACGGCGGTCATAAAGATGTAGTGGCGTATTTCTCAATGGAATACGGAATGGATGTTTCACTTCCTATATATGCAGGCGGTCTTGGGATTCTCTCAGGGGATCACATGAAAACGTCTTCAGACTTAGGCTTGCCTCTTGTCGGGATTGGGCTTTTATACAGACAGGGATATTACAAACAAATTTTGAATGCCGAAGGTTTTCAGCAGGAAAGTTATCCGGAGAACGATTGGTACAATATGCCTGTCGAAAAGAAAATCGGCAAGGACGGGCTGGCTTTAAAAATTTCTGTCGATTTAGCGGGCAGGCAGGCTGTCGCTCAAATCTGGGAAGTAAGGGTCGGGCGTTCATCATTATATTTACTTGATACTAATATTGAAGAAAACGCGCCGGACATTCGCAATGTGACAGCCGCTCTTTACGGCGGGAATAAAGAAACCCGTATGCAGCAGGAGATTCTGCTTGGTATAGGCGGTATCCGCGCTTTAAGAGCGATGGGTATCAATCCTGCGGCTACACATATGAACGAAGGGCACGCGGCTTTTCTCGGGCTTGAACGTGTCCGCGAAATTATGAACGAAAAAGGTTTTACCTTTGAAGAAGCGCGTGAAGTTGTTTGGCCCACAAATATTTTTACAACACACACACCGGTTCCGGCAGGGAATGAAAGTTTTGACATCGGCATGATGGAAAAATATTTTAAAAGCTGGCCTCAGGTACTGGGTATTTCTATGAAAGATTTTATAAATCTAGGCAGAATCGATATTAACAATGATCGTGAGAATTTCAGCATGACAGTGCTTGCACTGAAGATGGCAGCTTATGCAAACGGTGTTGCAAAATTGCACGGCGTTGTATCACGAAATATGTGGAGAGGTTTATGGCCAAATCTCCCTCTGAACGAAGTTCCTATCGGACATATAACAAATGGTGTTCATCCCCGTACATGGATTTCTTCAGGAATGTTAGACCTTTTGGATCGGTATTTCGGTCCGCAGTTTGAAGACAGACCCACCGAATTAAAAATTTGGGAACATATAGATCGTATCTCTGATGAAGAAATGTGGCGTACACATGAACGCCGCCGTGAACGCTTGGTTGTATTTGTACGTGAGCGTTTACGTGAACAGTATGCACGAACAGGCGCTGTAGAGCGCAGGATTCGTCAGGCGGAAGACGCGCTTTCTCCTTACGCGCTGACCCTCTGTTTTGCTCGACGTTTTGCAACGTATAAACGCGGTAATCTTCTCCTCCGCGATCCAGAACGTTTGCTGCGTCTTGTAAGAGATAACGATCGTCCAATTCAGTTGATCTTTGCAGGAAAAGCTCATCCGCATGACCTGCCTGGAAAAGATCTAATCCGCGACATTATCCATTTTGCCAACAAATACGATGTTACGAACCGCATCGTATTTGTAGAAAATTATGATATGAATGTCGCTAAGTACTTAACTTCGGGCGGCGACGTGTGGCTGAATACACCTCGCCGCCCAATGGAAGCGTCCGGTACCAGCGGAATGAAAGCCGCAATGAACGGTGTTCTTAACTGTTCGATACTGGACGGTTGGTGGGATGAAGCTTATGCTCCTGAAGTCGGATGGGCAATAGGACACGGCGAAGAGTATCAAGATGAAAAACTTCAAGACGATATTGAAAGTAAAGCGTTATACGATCTTCTGGAAAGGGATATTATCCCATTGTTCTATCAAAGAGGGCATGACAGGCTTCCGCGCGAATGGATCAAAATGATGAAAGAATGTATGAAGCAGATAGGGCAGTCAATGTCATTCCACAGAACATTGATGGATTATTCAAATCAATTCTACTTTCCTGCGCTTAAAAATTACCGCCGCTTTAGTAAAGACGATTATGCCGAAGCAAAATCGCTTGCCGCATACTTCAGCAAGCTGCATCAAGCATGGGACAGCCTTAAGATCGTTAAAATCGAATCTAACGCTAAGCCATTAATGCAGAGAGGAGACATGCTGACAGTAACCGCATACCTTGATTTAGGCATCATTTCACCTAACGAACTTCAGGTTGAACTTTATCACGGCACAGTATCAAGCAAAACCAACAGCATCGAAGACGCACAAAAAGTAGAAATGAAGTGGCTTAAAAACGAAGGCAACCTTAACCTATATCAAATCCGTTTTGAATGTATGGATACAGGTATGCAGGGGCACACAGTACGTATTTTACCTAAACACGCTGCATTGATACATCCGTACAGAAGCGGTTTTATTAAGTGGGCATGATGGTCTTTCTAGAAATGTATGCACAGGAGATAACAACAGCCCTGTGTCTGCGTGCGTAAAACGCTCCTTTACCTTGATAGTAAACACTCGGACAGGAGCGTTTTCCTCTCGCAGACACATAGAGTGATTTTCTAATGCATACATTTCTGGATTCCCTGACGGAGATGTAAGAATAACTAAATTTGTAAAATCTTGACATCATTCCACGAATGGAATATAATCTGTTTATGTGGGAAGTGGAGTATACGGATGAGTTTGAGGAATGGTGGAAAACTCTGAATGAGAATGAACAGGACGCAATAGATCGTTCTGTCTTATTATTGGAAAATCAAGGGCCATCTTTAAGTTATCCGTATAGCTCTGATGTAAAACAATCCAAACATGGTTCAATGCGTGAATTACGAAGTCAATGTAAAGGACATCCTTTGCGAACATTTTACGCCTTTGATCCCAAACGTACAGCTATCCTGCTTATCGGCGGTAATAAAACAGGTAACGATGATTTTTATGACAATATGGTACCAAAAGCAGATAAAATATTTGATGAATACTTAAATGAAAAGCAGGAGGAAAAACAATGACTAAGAAATTTTCTGAATTAAGAGCAAAAATGAGTCCTGAAAGAAGAGCAAGAAATGATGAAGCGGCAAAAGCTTTACTGGCAGAAATGCCTCTTGCCGAACTAAGAAACGCACGAGGACTTTCCCAGCAAATGCTTGCAGATTTATTACATATTCAACAACCTGCTGTAGCAAAGCTTGAAAAACGAACAGACATGTATATCTCCACCTTGCGAAGCCACATTAGAGCTATGGGCGGTGATCTTGACATTATCGCCCGATTCCCTGACGGAGATATCAGAATAACTAATTTTGCACAAATTTAACATTTCTGAAATATTTTAAAAAACTTAATGACACCCTATATTGAAATAAAACTAATAATAAATTAATGTATATCTTTGTAAGAAGGATAAATGTTGTTATCCATCTTACAAGCAGTATCCTAGATAACCTGCTATAAAAAAACAAGGAGAAATAAAAATGATTTCTACACAAACAGGGTTTGCATCTTCTCAGCCGGTAACTTTCAAGTATCTTGATATTATCGCGTCTTTTTTTGTTGCCATACTTGTGCTTAGCAACATTGCCTCTTCGGCGAAAATTGTCGATCTTGGTGTTTCGCTCTTTACTATTCCGCTGGTTTTTGACGGCGGGACATTGCTGTTTCCGTTGGTTTATGTGTTAGGTGACATACTAACCGAAGTTTACGGATTTAAAACGGCAAGGCGCGTTATCTGGACAGGGTTTGCCGTGATGGCGCTCGCAGTTTTGTTTTTTTTCGTGCTGGGTAAATTGCCGCAGGAAAGTTTTTGGGCGCAGGAAACAGGCGGTAATGATGCGTATAACGCTATTCTCGGCGGAATGAGTTACGGCGGGATTGTGCTTGCAAGTTTATCCGCTTATCTTGTCGGGGAATTAACAAATGCGGCGGTGCTTTCAAAAATAAAAGTTTTAATGAAAGGACGCATGCTTTGGGTGCGTACAATCAGCTCTTCGTTAATCGGAGAATTTCTTGATACAGCTATTTTTGTTTTAATAGCAACGCTCACAGGAGTATTCGGCTGGGAAATTTTTTGGAGTTTGGTGTTAACAAATTATATACTAAAGTGCGGAATTGAAGCTGCAATGACACCTTTTACTTATTGGGCATCAAAATTTTTAAAACAAAAAGAAGATGTCGATATTTATGATAAATAGTTTATTATTATTTTCAAACAATTTTTTTCTTGACGAATAAAAATTTAGAGCTTATCATAATAAACGGCGGTTCTTAAATAAAAAAATTCTACTAATAGAACCGCCAAAGGAGTTAGGAAAATGAAAAAGTTAATTTTTGTTCTTGCACTTGCCGCAATTATAGTGACAGGTACAGCGTTTGCTGACCATCCAAGCGGATGGGGTATCGGCGTGCAAGGCGGCGGCGGCGGCGGCTGGGAAGGCGGCGGATTTGGTATGTATCGAGGTGCGGCTTTATCTTTAAAAGTACCGAGTTTACCAATATATTGGGCTATCGATGTTGAAGCAAATAGTTGGGGCATATGGCTTGGTGTAGCCGGAGATTTTTATTTTGTTGATGCACCGTTAATTGATAAATTTCTGCATTGGTATTTAGGTTTTGGTGTTGGAGTAGGATTAGGGCTTTATGATGATCTTTGGCTGCAAGCTGTAGCACGTGTTCCTGTCGGTCTTAGTTTCCAGCTTCCATTAAATGCAGGACCTCTGAATGCATTTGAAGTATACCTGCAGATAGTCCCTTCATTAGGAGTAAGGTTTGCTCCGAATTTATATTTCCCGGCAGGAGGATGGCCTGTTAATTTAGGTATTCGTCTCTGGTTTTAATTAATTAACAATTAAAAAAGAAACCCCAGTGTTCATTGAACAACTGGGGTTTTTTTATTAAAATTATATTAATGATCGAAATCATCAAATCCAAAAACGATTTTTGCACAGGTTGTAACCGATGTGTTCGGGAATGTCCTATGGAAACAGCCAATGTAACTTATCAGGATGAAGATGGTAATGTAAAAGTAAAAATCGATCATGAAAAATGCATTGCCTGCGGGCGGTGTATCAAGGCTTGTACACATAACGCAAGATATTTTAAAGACGATACAGAGCGGTTTTTTGAAGATTTAAAAAAAGGTGTTCCTTTATCGATTATTACAGCTCCTTCAATCAGAACAAATATTCCCGAATACAAAAAACTTTTTACATATCTAAAAAAAATCGGTGTAAAAAATATTTACGATGTATCGTTAGGTGCAGATATTTGTGTTTGGGCGCATATCAAATATATCGAAACTAATCAAAATGCTCTGCCCATTATAACTCAGCCATGTCCTGCGATTGTTTCTTATTTCGAAATGTACCGTCATGATCTTCTTCCTAAATTATCTCCTATACAAAGCCCGATGGCATGCACATCAATTTATATGAAAAAATATAAAGGCATAACAGATTCTATTGCTGCGATTTCTCCGTGTATTGCTAAATCAAAAGAATTTTATGATACAAAACTTGCACAATATAATATTACTTTTGAGGCTTTGCTTGATTATATTAAAAATAAGAATATTATACTTCCCTCCGAAGAAATTCAATTTGATCATCCTGAAAGCGGTTTAGGCTCTTTGTTCCCGATGCCGGGAGGACTCAAAGAAAACATTGAATTTTTTGTCGGAAAAAAACTTCACATATCAAAAGGCGAAGGTTTGCAAATTTTTGAGAAGCTTGAAAAATACGCAGAAACCCCCGCTGAATTTTTACCCGATATTTATGACGTGCTAAGCTGTTTTGAAGGCTGCAATGCGGGTTCGGCATATTCGCATGAGAAAAGTATTTTTGAAATTGATAAAACAATGAATAAAAAAAGGAAAAGAGCGGAAGATAATAAAAAACTTACGTTATATATATCAAATTTTAATGCATACGATGATACTCTTGATCTATCACTTTTTATGAGGGAATACCATCCTATATATTCCAATTATCCGCAAATAAATGAAGACGATATAAACCGCGCTTTTGAACTGTTAGGCAAAACAAATTTTGAAAAACAAAATATAGACTGCGGCGCCTGCGGTTCTGCAACGTGCCGCCGTATGGCAAGAAAAATTGCGCTTAACGTGAATATTCCTTTTAACTGTATTTTTAAAACAATAGAAGAAGCAAAAGCGGAACACATTGCAAACATACAGTCACATGAACAGATTGTTGAATTGGAAAATGCAGATGAGCGTATGCGGCTGATGCTTGATGTTAATCCTTATCCGAATATTCTGTTTGACAATGAGTTTAAATTGTTAGATTGTAATATGGCAGCTGTATGCTTTATGGAATTTACTTCAAAAGAAGAAATGATGGCAGGTTTTACCGAGCGTTTAATAAAGAGCATACCTGAATATCAGCCGGACGGACGAAAATCCGAATCATTGATTGATAAACTTTTAATTGCGGCAAAGGAAGGAAGAATTAGATTTCAAACAGGAATCAAACTAAACAACAGCTTCAGAAGCCTGGATGTTGAATTTAGAAAGATACCTTACAAAAAAAGTTTTGCAATTGTCGGTTTCATTTATGATATGACTAACGTCCGCGAGCGGGAAATGGAACTAAGACGTGTGCATGAAAAAAACGAACTGCAGTTAAAAAAATTAAATGCAGTAGTAAATGCGACAAAAATCGGTTTATGGGATGTAATAGTATATAATAATGATCCTCTCCACTCAAATAATAAGTTTTTTTGGTCTGATGAATTCAGATATATGCTTGGATACACAAACGAGATTGATTTTCCAAACATTGCAGATAGTTATTACGGCAAAATACATCCTGATGATAAAGAACTCGCTTATTATTCAATTTTAAGACATCTGGAAGATAAAACAGGCAATACCCCCTACGATGTTGAATACCGGTTGCTTTGCAAGAACGGTGAATACGGATATTTTCGCTCATGCGGGGAAGCAATCCGTGATAAAGACGGAAATGCTATCCATGTTGCAGGCGCTGTTATGGATATTTCAGAAACAAAAAAAGTTTTGTTAAATACAGAAAAAAAGCGTATTGTAGCGGAAGAGGCAAACAGAGCAAAAAGTGTTTTTCTTAGCAATATGAGTCACGAGATACGCACACCCATGAACGCTATTATCGGTATGACAACAATCGGGAAATTATCAACCGATATTCAAAAGAAAAATGATGCTTTTGTTAAAATAGAAGGCGCATCCAAACATCTGTTAGGTGTAATTAACGATATACTTGATATGTCAAAGATCGAAGCGAAAAAACTTGTATTATCGCCTGTCAGTTTTGATTTTAATAAATTACTGCAAAAAGTTGCAGATATAATCACTCCAAGTATAAATGAACGCAGTCAGACATTTATCATCAATACTGCAGAAGATATACCTAATGTGCTTATAGGTGACGATCAAAGACTTGCGCAGGTTATTACTAATCTTGTGTCTAACGCTGTAAAATTTACACCTAACAACGGTATTATAAGGTTAGACTCAAAGTTATTGTCAGAAACTAATAAAATGTGCCGTATCGAGATAAGCGTTTCAGATACAGGGATAGGAATAAATAAAGAACAAAAAGACCGCTTATTTGAATCGTTCGAGCAAGCCGATGCTCACACTACACGCAACTTCGGCGGTACGGGGCTTGGGCTTTCAATATCTAAACGCATAATAGAACTGATGGACGGCGATATACAAGTAGAGTCAGAACTTGATAAAGGTTCAAAATTTATTTTTAATGTTTTATTAAAACGTGATACAGAAGTTGACATAAATCAACTTAACAAAGAAATTGAAACTCAATCCAATTATAATCGTAATTACAACGGAAAGAAAATACTGCTTGCAGAAGATATAGAAATTAACAGGGAGATCGTCATCGCTTTGTTAGAGCCTTTGCAGCTGACAATTATTTCTGCAGAAAACGGAAAAATAGCGCTTCAAATGTTCACCGAATCCCCTGACGATTACGATCTGATTTTTATGGATATACAAATGCCTGAAATGGACGGATACGAAGTGACACGCGCTATCCGTTCTATGGAAATTTCAAAAGCAAAAACAATTCCGATTATAGCAATGACAGCGAATGTTTTCCGTGAAGATGTTGAACGATGTCTTGAAGCGGGCATGAACGCCCACATCAGAAAACCTATCGATTTTGATGAAATGGTTAATACGCTGGCACAGTATTTATAAAACTGATTAATGTCATCTTGTAAATTAATAAAAAAAACATTAATATTTTTTTACGAGGTATAAAAATGCTTATTAAAATTTTCCTGCTTGTATTATTTTTTGCAGTTACTATTTTTATCGGGCTCTATTTCAGAAAAAGAGCGTCAAATGTAAATGATTTCGTCTTAGGCGGACGCAATGTCGGTCCGTGGCTTTCGGCGTTTTCTTACGGAGCGACTTATTTCTCCGCAGTTGTGTTTGTCGGATACGCGGGGCAGTTCGGCTGGCGGTACGGTACTGCGGCGGTTTGGATTGGTCTTGGAAACGCTTTTATCGGTTCGCTTATGGCGTGGTTCATACTCGGCAGACGCACCCGCGTTATGACTAACCATATCAAAAGCGCGACTATGCCTGAGTTTTTCGGCGCTCGCTATAATTCATCCGCTTTAAAAATTTGCGCTTCAATTATTGTTTTTATCTTTTTAATACCTTACACTGCATCGCTTTATAACGGGCTTTCACGTCTTTTTGAAATGGCGTTCGGCATACCGTTTGAATATTGTATTTGGGCGATGGGAATACTCACCGCAATATTTGTTGTAGCGGGAGGCTATTTCGCGACAGCGGTCAACGATTTTATTCAAGGTTCAATTACAGTGATAGGCGTAGTTTTAATAATTGCAGCCGCTCTTGCAAGCAAGGGCGGTTTAACGCAAGCCATCGGCGAACTTGCCAGAATAGACGGCGCCGCTGCAGACGGTCCAATGGGAGCATCACCCGGTGTTTTTACATCTTTTCTGGGACCTAATCCAATTGCGCTTTTAGGCGTTTTAATACTGACATCACTCGGCACATGGGGTTTGCCACAGATGGTTGCGCGCTTCTACTCAATTAAAAGTGAAAAGATGATCACCAAAGGCGCGATAGTTTCTACATTCTTCGCAATTTTTGTCGCGGGCGGCTGTTACTTCTTAGGAAGCTTCGGAAGAATATTCGCTTCCCCCGCTGATGTAAAAGCAAAAGGGTTTGACTCAATTATTCCGGGATTGCTTGAAAGATTATTTGCCAACAATGATTGGATGATGGGATTAATAATTATCCTTGTATTTGCCGCTTCTATTTCCACCCTTTCATCATTGGTTATGTCTTCATCATCAACATTAACGCTGGACTTTTTAAGAGGCAACATAATTAAAAAAATGAGCGACAAACAGCAATTATTTATAATCCGCGCTTTGATAGTGGTGTTTATAATTATTTCATCTGTGATTGCAATTAACGTATACAAAGGCGGAATTACATTTATCGCTCAGCTGATGGGCGTTTCTTGGGGCGCTCTTGCCGGTTCATTCCTTGCGCCGTTCCTTTTCGGTTTATACTGGAAAAGAACAAGCAACATTGCGGTTTGGTGCAGTTTTATTTTCAGCACATCTGTAATGATACTTAATGTCTTATTCAGAAGTTCATTCCCCGCAATTTTACAATCACCGATTAACGCGGGCGCATTCTGTATGTTAGCAGGATTAATCATTGTCCCGCTTGTAAGTTTAATTTCAAAAGCGCCGGAAAAATCCGTTGTTGATAATTGCTTTGCTTGTTATGATGAAACAGTTACCGTTAAGGTTAAGGATGATCTTGGAAATTAGTTGATTATAAAAACCGTAGGGTTTTTGATGACCCTGCGGTTTTCAATTTTTTTACAGTAAAATTACGATTTTTGACATTTCTTTACTTAAATCTAAGATTTATATTTACTTGACAGCTCATTTTTTTCATAATATCCTAAAATAAAAGTAACTAACTAAATTAAGGGAGTAAAATTATGAAAAAAGTAGGTATTATTTTAATGGCAGTATTAGTATTGCTGTCAGCGGCTTGTAACAAAGGCAGCGGAGGAAGCAGCAGCAGCAGCAGCGGAACTACGTCTCAAAGAGCTGTAGAAACATTTGATCTCGCTTTAGTAACCGACCTTGGTACTATCGATGATAAATCTTTCAATCAGGGTTCATGGGAAGGGTTAGTGAGATATGCAAGAGAAAATAACATTAGTCATAAATATTATCAGCCTGCTGAACAAAGTAACGACGCTTATTTAACAACTATCGATCTTGCTGTCCGCGGCGGTGCAAAAATTGTTGTAACACCCGGATTCCTTTTTGAAGTTCCTGTTTATATCGCTCAGGACAGGTATCCTAACGTAAACTTCATTCTGGTAGACGGCGTGCCTCACAATGCTGATTATTCAACTTTTAAAACAGGAAAAAATACTGTAGGTGTTCTTTATGCCGAAGATCAGGCGGGATTCCTTGCAGGATATGCAGCTGTAAAAGACGGCGACAGACGGCTTGGCTTTGTCGGCGGAATGGCTGTTCCTGCGGTAGTGCGTTTCGGTTGCGGCTTCGTACAGGGTGCGGAATTTGCCGCTGTGGAATTGGGATTGCCGGCTGGTTCAGTAACTGTAAACTACCATTATACTGGTGTCTTTGAAGCAAGACCGGAAATCCAAACACTTGCCGCTTCATGGTATAACAGCGGTGTGGAAGTAATTTTTGCTTGCGGCGGCGCGATTGGTAACTCGGTCATGGCAGCGGCAGAACAAACCAATAAGAAAGTTATCGGCGTTGACGTAGATCAATCAGGTGAATCCAGAACCGTTATTACTTCTGCAATGAAAGGTTTGCAGGTTTCTGTTTATGATTGCGTAAAAGCATATTATGAAGGTAAATTTCCCGGCGGAGAAACACTTGTTTTTACCGCTGCTAACAACGGTGTAGGGCTTCCGATGATTACTTCAAAATTCCTGTCATTCAGAAATTCTGATTACAATGCTATTTTCCAGCGCTTGGTTAACGGTGAAGTCCCCAGAATAAATGATTTAGATCAAGCCGGAAGCCCTAGAGTGGTTCCTGTAAGAATAGTTAGAGTAACAGAAATCTAATTGTTCCGGCATGGATTACCTCATTGAAATGGCCGGGATTACGAAAGTATTTCCCGGCATTGTTGCGAACGATGATGTTACACTGCAGCTAAAAAAAGGTGAAATCCATGCGCTGTTAGGTGAAAACGGAGCGGGTAAGTCTACCCTTATGAGTATCCTTTTCGGTCTTTATCAGGCCGAAAAGGGTGTAATTAAAAAAAACGGCGAAGAGGTTCGGATACACGGACCTAACGATGCAAAGAAGCTGGGGATCGGAATGGTTCACCAGCATTTTAAATTAGTCCACAATTTTACGGTTCTGGAAAATATTATTCTGGGTGCGGAAACTGTCAATTACGGTATGCTGAAACTTGACAATGCCCGCAATCAGGTAATGGAATTATCAAAAAAATATAAACTGGAAATTAATCCCGATGCTTACATTACCGATATTACTGTCGGAATGCAGCAAAGGGTAGAAATATTAAAAATGCTTTATCGTGAAAACGATATATTGATCTTCGATGAGCCGACCGCAGTATTAACGCCTCAGGAAATTGAAGAGTTAATGCACATAATGAAAAATCTTGTTGCGGAAGGCAAGTCGATTCTGTTTATCACGCATAAGTTAGACGAAATAAAAGCTGTTGCCGACCGCTGCACTGTTTTAAGAAAAGGTCAGTGCATAGGAACTGCCGATGTTGCATCTGTTTCCAAAGAAGAGTTATCTGAAATGATGGTCGGACGCAAGGTTAATTTTTTAATTGAAAAGACACAAAAGCAGACCGGAGATATAATTCTTAAAGCAGAGAATCTGACCGTTTTCAGCAAATCTCACAGCAAAGCGCTTGTTAACGATGTAAGTTTTGAAGTCCGCGCAGGAGAGATTGTCTGCATAGCAGGAATTGACGGTAACGGGCAGCAGGAACTTGTTTATACCCTTGCAGGAATGTTAGAACCTGACGGCGGGCGCGTTTACTTTGAAGAAAAAGAAATTACACGTAACGATATCCGATCAAGAGGGCTTGCACATATTCCTGAAGACAGGCACAGACACGCCCTTGTTTTGGATTATAATCTCGCTTTTAATCTTGTGCTTCAAACGTATTATTCTTCAGAGTTTCAAAAATACGGTTTTCTAAACTTCGATAAAATTTATAAATTTGCAGATAACTTAATTAATAGTTTTGATATCCGAAGCGGACAGGGAGCGCACACTATCACCCGCAGTATGTCGGGCGGCAATCAGCAGAAAGCGATTATTGCACGCGAAATTTCGAGGGGTTCTCCTCTTTTAATTGCTGTTCAGCCGACAAGAGGGCTTGATGTCGGCGCTTGCGAATATATTCACAAGCAGCTTGTTGCAGAGCGCGACAAAGGCAGGGGCGTATTGCTTGTTTCTCTGGAGCTTGATGAAGTAATGGATGTCAGCGACAGAATCCTCGTTATATATGAAGGAAAAATTGTCGCCAATGTCAAACCTAATGAGGTGAGTTATAAAGAGCTTGGGCTTTACATGGCAGGGGCTTTAAAACAGGAAGTAGCATGAAATTATTTAATAAAGATATACCGCATATCAATGTAAAGCTGCCTGATCTTATAAACAAATACGGTGTGTTAGACGCTTTATCATCTGTAACGGCGATCATTGTCGGTCTTCTTGCAGGATTAATAATTTTATTTATCAGTAACGCTTCTCAGGCTTTATATGGTTTTGAAGCAATCATTACAAGCGGTTTTTCCAATTTAAATGATCTGGGACAAGTTTTATATTTTGCAACACCGATTATTTTAACAGGTCTTTCTGTAGGTTTTTCTGCTAAGACAGGATTATTTAATATCGGTGCTGCAGGTCAATTTATGGTCGGGGCTTATGCCGCTGTTTTGGTCGGTGTAAAATGCGGTTTTCTTCCGGGTCATCTTCTGTGGATTACAGCGCTTTTAGCGGCGTTAATTGCAGGCGCGCTTTGGGGGGCAATTCCCGGAATTTTTAAAGCATTATTTAATGTGAACGAAGTTATTTCATGCATAATGACAAATTATATCGGCACTTATTTGGTTAATTATCTTGTAACAAAAACAGTTTTTGATTCGCTTAGGAATCAAAGTATGCGCGTAATGGAGCATGCAAATATTCCTAAACTGGGAATGGATAAAATTTTCAGAGACGGTTTTATTGTATCGAGCGTGAATGCAGGAATTATTATTGCGGTTATTTTTGCCGTAATAATTTTTATCATCCTTGAAAAGACTGCATTCGGATATGAGCTAAAAGCGTGCGGGTTTAACCGCGAAGCGGCTCGTTATGCAGGTATCAACGAAAAGCGCAGTATCATTTTAAGCATGACAATTGCAGGCGCTCTTGCAGGGCTTGGCGGCGCGCTATTATTCCTTGCAGGATCGGGGAATGGTATTAGAGTTGTTGATATTCTTGCACAAGAAGGTTTTAACGGTATTCCCGTTGCGCTTTTGGGTCTTAACAATCCGATAGGAATTATTTTTTCAGGGATGTTAGTTGCATATCTTAATGTCGGCGGATTTAAAATGCAATTATATAATTTCGCCCCGCAGGTTATCGAAATAATTATTGCCGTTATTATTTACTTCAGTGCATTTGCACTCCTCGTAAGAGATTTTATCGCTTCGATTATAAAAAGAAAAAGAGGTGAGTTATGAGCTTGATTTATTTTCTTGTTCAGCAAACTATGTTTTTTTCGATTCCTCTTTTGATAGTCGCTCTCGGCGGAATGTTTTCTGAAAGATCGGGCGTTATCAATATCGCTCTTGAAGGCATAATGGTCATGGGTGCTTTTGCAGGCATTCTTTTTATTAATGTTGTTCAAGTTTTTATTCCGGGTCAGCCTGTATTATTGCTTGCGATACTTGTTTCTATGTTTGCAGGTATTGCTGTTTCCCTTCTTCATGCATACGCTTCTATTAATTTAAAAGCAAATCAAATAATAAGCGGCACAGCGATTAATATGCTCGCTCCCGCTGTTGCAATCTACATTGCCAGAATGATCCGCACTGTTCAGCAAATCCCTTTTAAAAACGAATTCCGAATAGATAAAGTCCCGCTGTTAGGTGATATTCCTGTTTTGGGACCTTTGCTTTTTAAAAACACATATATAACAACATACTTGGGTTTTTTAATCCTTGCATTGTCTGTTGTGATTCTTTACAAAACCCGTTTTGGTTTGCGTCTTCGCGCCTGCGGCGAACATCCGCAAGCCGCAGATTCTGCCGGTATCAATGTTTATGCTATGCGCTACGCAGGTGTAATGATTTCAGGCGCTCTTGCAGGCTTAGGCGGCCTTGTGTTTGTTATACCGACTTCTACGCAATTTAATGCGGAGGTTTCAGGTTACGGCTTTTTGGCTCTGGCGGTTTTAATCTTCGGTCAATGGAAACCGGGGCGAATACTGGCAGCCGCATTTTTCTTCGGCTTAATGAAAGCGATTTCATCATCTTATTCAGGCATTGAGTTTATGAGGACTATTCCCATTCCAAGTTATGTTTACAAAATGATACCTTATATCGCAACTCTTGTAGTGCTTGCTTTCAGTTCAAAATTCTCGCAGGCGCCAAGAGCGGCAGGAATCCCTTATGATAAGGGAAGAAGGTAGGTAATATGGAAAAACAGTATCATATTGGTTTTGATGATTCACACGGAGCGTTATACGCAATATTGCCGGGAGACCCCGGTCGTGTTGAAAAAATAGCCGCTTATCTTGATAATCCGCGTTTTTTTTGCCAGAACCGCGAGTATACAACTTGGTTAGGTGAAATTGACGGCAAAACAGTTATGGTTATGTCTACAGGCATGGGCGGTCCTTCAACGGCTATCGGTGTAGAAGAGCTTTTCACAACAGGGGTGCGGAATTTTATCAGAGTTGGAACTTGCGGCGGTATTGCGCTTCAGGTAACAGGAGGGGATGTTGTCATCGCTACAGGTTCGATCCGTATGGAAGGGACAACACGCGAATATGTGCCGATAGAGTTCCCCGCTGTTGCAAACTTAGATATTACAAACGCTCTTGTAGAAGCTGCGGTAAGAACAGGGCAAAAATGGCATACAGGAATTGTACAATGCAAAGATTCTTTTTACGGTCAGCATAGCCCTGACCGTATGCCCGTAGGATATCAGCTTAAAAACAAATGGGCTGCGTGGAAAAAAGCAGGCTGCCTTGCATCTGAAATGGAAAGCGCGGCTCTTTTTATCGTCAGTCAAGTTTTAGGTGCGCGAGCAGGATGCATACTTAACGTTGTGTGGAATCAAGAGCGTGAAAAAGCGGGGCTTGATAATCCGCGCTGTCACGATACTGAGCCTGCAATAAAAACCGCTGTGGAAGCGCTGCGAATTTTAATAAGAAACGAATTAATGTAAATCATTTTAAAAGCGAAATTTTTAAATTATAGATATATTAATAATATGAAAAATGACAAATCGATCAAGAAGGGAACATTCACTGAACAAACAGGGTATACAAAAGCAGTTCGGTTATGGTTCACATTTTCTTTATTTGCTATTATTTTTTTAAGCTGCAGTAAACCTCCGGAAATTATACAAAAAGATTATCAATATGAAAAAATAATTTTAGAATCTCATCGTTTTGAATTTGAATTTCATTTGGAAAATATTGGTAATTCAGGAAAAATTAATGATCTTATAAAAATATTAATATACGCAGACAAAAATTTTGATGAGTACATGGAATACAGAGAAAAAAAATTTATCGATAATATTAATCTTCAAGGGATGAGCAAAGAAGATGACATCGATATATTGTTTAATTATTATTTAATGGAAAATTATTCAATTGTTAATCATAATGAATCGTTTATAATTATTAAATACGATGATTATTTTTATTACAGCGGTGCAGCACATGGAAATTATCAAACAAAATATTTTATTATAGATATATCTGAAGAAAGATTACTAAATATTAATGATTTAATTAATCAAATACCTGACGCTTTATTAAGAAGTGTGATAGAATCCGAATATAATATTAATTATTTTTTACGGCAGGAAATCTGGTCTCCCGATACAATTAACTTTAGCAAAGGAAATATTGCGTTAATTTGGAATACTTATTCTATTACTCCGTACAGCAATGGAATAATACAGATAGAAATTCCGTATGCAATTATTGATCAATATTTGACAGATAAGAGCAGAGAGATAATTAAATCATTTCAATGAAAAAATTGAACAGTTATTATTGATAAATATAAAGTCTTCAAATACTTTGCTATCTATACGAATACATAGAACTGAGCTATACTATCCCTACAGGAGATAAAAATGCCGGAAATTCTCAGTATAGAAATAAAAAAAAGATTAATCGAAGAAAATTGGCGCATAGGTAATCAGCCGTCTATGGATGAATTGAATGAAGTCCCTTTCGTAATCGAAGTCGGACCGATGCACATGGCGACAAAAAAGTTTTACGATAACCCCGATGCGGAAATTGAGTGGGCGGAAGATCATGCAAAAAAACGCGAGGGTATTTATGATTACGGTTTCTCCAATATAAAGCCGAATCAAGGTATCAACATTGTAGCAGGCGCGTTCGGCTGCGAGTGTAAACCCAATGATGAAGCAGACCCTTGGGTTGAATGTCTTATCCGCGAAGAAAATGTTGATGATGTCTATAAATTGAAAGTTCCCGATCCTGTCAACAATCTCTATTTTGAACAGGCATGGAAACATATCGAGGCTTTGCAATCAAAATCAAAAATTCCGCTTAGGGTTGTCAATGTTCCTTCGCCGCTTGTTACAGCGTCTCTCATTTGGGAATACACAGGTTTTATCGAAGCCACTCTTGTTTATCCTGACGAAGTGCACGCGCTCATGGAAAAAATTACTGAAGCGACAATCGGCTATATTCGTGAGATGCTAAAGCGCATAACGAACCTTTACGGTGTAAGCCATGAATTTTGGTATGTGCCTAAGGAAATGGGAATCCGTGTCAGCGACGATACTGCCGCGCTGTTGTCACCTAACTTATACCGCGAGTTCGGTGTAAAGTACAACGCAATGATAGCGAAGGAATTCGGCGGCATTGTGGTACATTCATGCGGCGATGTTTCAAATGTTGCGGAAGCGATGACGGAGATACCGGGTTTGAAAGGTTTGGACTTTACGATTCCGCAAGTGCAAAATTGGGAAAAAGTCCGCGATGCTGCGGCAGGAAAAACCACGCTTTGCCTGCGCCATTTTTATTGGGATCATCTTGATGACGGAGTGACAGATTTTGCCGCCTACTCAAAAAAACTAATTGATTTCTTCGGGCGCAAGGGCGTTTTTATTCAAACATCAGCACCCACTCAGGAAGAAGCGGTTAAACTCAGTGAGCAGATGCATAAGGTTATGAGTAAATAAATTTGTTACCGGTTATTCTGAATTATTAATATTTTTTCATGCCCGAAATAAAATATCTCTGCGCATACTTATTGTTTTTCTGTTTTTTCCTTTAATCTCTTCGTTAGGAATGAAACCGTTTTTTTCATAAAAATTAAAAACGGTTTCATTGTGTTCAATATCAGCATCTACTGTGATAAAACGGCAGGCGAAGTGTTGTTCATTACATGATTCAGCGATCTGGATCGCCATTTCTATCATGAGTGTACCAATACCTTTATATTTTTGTTGAAAGGCGGTTGAAACAGCTAACTTTGCTATTTTCATGGCAGGAATTGTCTTGAAATGATAATCCAACTGATGCAGCTCTTTTTCTGTTGCAGATAATTTTATTGCATCTGATATCAGTGACATATAAGCGACAATGATTTCTGAAGAGCGTTCTCGCAGAAGCCACGTCAGAGCCATTTGATCTTTTTGTGATCTGATTGCTTCATTAAATAAATAATTGTTGTATTCATCTATTTGACAATGAAAACTTTCTAATGAAATTTTCTCATTAAGTTGTACTAAAGAAAATAATCGTTTATCTGTGAGAATGGATTTTTTCTTGGAGGAATTCACTTTGCCGCCAATTCTTGAAATAATTTACGGCGTTCTTCAGCCCATTTTTTATCTTTAACAGAAGGTTTTCGGCGAACCTGTGCGATCACTTCTTGAATGATCTTTTTATCTTTTATTACTGTCGGTTCTACAGGTTTTATTTTAGCAGCCATTTTTATTCCTCTAAGCTAAATATATCATTTTTTATAGTGGCTTGCAAGAGCTTCTACCCGTTCTTAACATCATCTGACGTAATGCTCAATTTTCCGTCTGCTTTCCGCGTGGCGATTTTATTGAAGTACTCAAAATATCGTTTGTCTTGCATCGCGATATGAGATAAAATCCAATCTTTTAAAAATCTTGAAAACTTTGATAAAGTGATTCTGCCTCCCGCTTCGTATTCTTTAATGTTGTTTACAACCGCAAGGATAAAACTTTCGTGTTCTTTTTTATGATCAGGATAGCCCGGAAATTTTGTCGCTATCATTAATTTTTCTTCTGTAGCAAAATGTATTTTTACATAATTGACCGCTTCCTGAATCACTCTGTTAAAATAATCCCTTTCTTGTTGAATATTTCCCGTAACATGATTAAACATTTCATTTACCAGATTGACTAAACCCTTATGCTGATCGTCAATTATTTTTACTCCGCATGATAATTTATTTGTCCATGAAATCATTTCTTTTTCCATGTTTGCCATGATAATCCTCCGTTATATAAAAATATGAAATTCTTATCTTGACCAGTGTGATTTATTTTGATAATTTTTTAATAACCACAAGAATTTCACGTTTTTATAATTATATATTGCAGAGGTGAATATGTCGATCAAAATTCTAAGTATTGTAAAAAATTTACATCCTTTAGAGGTGAGAATCCTTCTTTCCTATAAAAAAGGTGATGAACTTACAATCGAAAAGGTTGAGCAGGACTTGGGTTTCAAACCGGGAAACGGCAATCAGGCGCTTTCATGGCTTACAGGTAAGGAGCTTGTCAGCGAAATCCGAAGGGAAACTGCGATCTTTTTTGAAATAACCGATCTTGGGCGCGAATGGAAAGAAAAAGGCAGCCCCGAAGAAAGATTTATCGCGCTTGTAAAATCAAAACCGGGAACTTTAAAATTACCCGATATTGCGCGGGAATTAAAAATCGAAAATAAAGATATCGGCAGCGCATTCGGCAGTCTTTCAAAAATCGGCGTGCTTGCAATGGACAGCGATAAAAATGTGATCATTTTAAAAGAGCCTGCAGCCGATCTTTTTACTGTCCTTCGCGGTTTGCTCGAAAAAGGAATGACAAACGCACAAACAGGGTTTGCGATTTCCGAATCTTCTTTAAGTGATGCGGAAAAAAAAGTTATGGCAGGTATCGCGAAAAAGAGAGGTGCCGCCGATGCGCCTTTCCGTCAGATAGACCGTGAAACGGTCTACTTTGGTTTCACCGATTCCGCTGTTGAAGCGGCAGACGCTCTTAAAGCGGCAGGAATTACAGGAGATGAAATCGGCTCTCTGACTCAGGCTATGCTTGAAGACGGCAGCTGGAAAGGAAAAGCTTTCCGCTCATATAATATAAAAACCCCTCCTGTGCGCCTAACGCCGGGGCGCAGTAACCCTTATGCAAAGTTTTTGGAAAATGTAAAAGATAAACTCGCTTCTCTTGGTTTTGAAGAATTTGACGGTCCGTTAGTTGAAACTGAATTTTGGAATTCAGACGCTCTTTTCATGCCGCAGTTTCACTCAGCACGAGATATTCATGACGCATACAGTATTGCTGATCCGAAAAATTCAAAAGACGGAGTTGCACGCGCCTCTTCAATTGATGAGCCGTGGCTTTCCAATGTTGCATCCGCTCATGAAAACGGCGGCGCAACGGGCAGCCGCGGGTGGAATTACAGTTTTGATCGTGATTTTACAAAGCGTCTTATTCTGCGCTCGCAAGGGACTGTGTTATCTGCAAAGCAATTGCCGACTGCAAAAATACCCGGTAAATATTTCGGCATTGTCCGCTGTTTCCGCTACGACCGTGTAGATGCTACCCACCTTCCCGATTTTTATCAGACTGAAGGAATCGTGTTAGGTGAAAACGTCAACCTGCGCACTCTACTTGGAATGCTGGAAATGTTTGCCTGCGAAGTTGCCGGCGCAAAAGAAGTAAAATATGTTCCCGGTTATTTCCCTTTTACAGAGCCGTCAGTTGAAGTGCATATCAAACATCCGGTACTCGGTTGGTTTGAACTCGGCGGCTCTGGTATTTTCCGCCCCGAAGTAACAGCAAGTCTTGGAGTGGACGTACCTGTCGCCGCGTGGGGAATCGGCATCGACCGCATGGCGCTGATGGCGCTTGGGCTAAATGATCTGAGAGAACTTTTCAGTTATGATATTGAGAATGTGCGTTTAAGGCGGGCAAAAGTCTGAGCAATAAAAAGATTTTACTTTCTTAAACGTGCAAGAACTCTTTCAATTTTCTTAATAAAATTTTCACTTTCAGTTTTATAAAGACGGATAAAAGTATTATCTTCAGGTTTTCCAAGTACTTGTTCCATTTCTTGTGCGTTGCGGAAAGTTGCTTGTTTAAAAGGATTGAAAAAATCTTTGTGCCTGCTTTCATAAAGAAGATCATCTATCCACTTGCGTGTTTCAAAAGTTGATTCAATTTCTTGTCTTAAGGTGTAAATATCTATAGGTGAATCTGTTCCTGCAAGATATGCAAGTACAGCCCATGCATGACAATATCTGCCAAGCGGATAATCATCATTCCATTGATTGTACACATTATGAATCTCGTCCCATGTTTTATATTTTCCTGCGTTTATATCTTCGCGTAACTCATCAATTCGATCGGAAGGGACAATCTGCCCGCCGAAATTAGTCCAATTTTTAATCCGCTCTGAAGGTGACGGCGATTGCAGCTCAATTAAAAAACGGCAATCTGTATCGGGATGTGTATCGAAATACTCAATTATTGTTTTAATTGCATAATAACGAAGCATCTGACGGTACGAAGTTATCGCTTCAATCGGTTTAATTATCACTTGATCGCGGTTACTGTGTTCAAATCCGGGACATGATATTTCGCGGACATAATTTTCATCATCAGGAGTTTGACTTGAATATTTTATCCCCATTTCGTCTAACAAATTTTCAATCAGTGATAAAGCGTTAATAATTTCTTCGGCGGTGTCAGGTGCAAGATAGTCAGATTCAATGTGTTGAATTTTTATTTTTCGTTTATCGCGGTTTTTAGTTTTCCATGAGTTGCGCTCAAGAGCGTAAAGATTATGCATCCAATAAAAAGCAGGCAGCACTTCAAGGCGATTTTTAAACACATTATTATTTACAAGAGCAAACGGCAGAGAGATATTCATCTCTGACGGATAATCGCCTTTTGCAATAATAATGAAGGAGGCGAAAACACTTGTATGTTTTAAACTGACAGCAAGACCGGGCCAAAAACCGCGCTTCGCCTGTATTTCACCGTCATTTGCGCGGCTGTTATGATTACTGCCGATAGTAGCCGCCGCCGCCATATTTGACATTCCCTGAATAAGACTTGCTATCAAAAAAGAATTGTTGTGATGCTGCTCATGAACAGGAAAGATCAAATTATTGAGAATCTCGCAGCATGACACAGTGGAATTGTCACCTAACACCGAGTGAATAAGACGCGCACCGTATTTTAAATTACAATTTCTGCCCATAACAAAACGCACAGCCTTTGATCCGTAAAAAACATTGCATGCATACCCGACAATACCATTTACGATTTCAACACCTTCGCCTATCTGCGTCGGCTCATCGGCAGAAGATAAGATCGTAATATTTTTTAATTTATTTGCACCTTTAATGTAAGTGCAATCACCCATCATTGTATCTTTGATGATCTTACAGCTTTTAATAACAGAGTTCGAACCGATTATACCGTAACGCCCTAGAACACCGCCGTATTGATTTTGAGTAATTTCTGTTAACTTTTTGTTAAGCGCAATATCATCACGATACGCCGCCCAAAGATACGCATCTGCCGCGATCATATTATCAAACGGAAGAATGGAACGTCCGCCCGCTTCATTCATCACATCGATCCAGACACGCACATCTTCTTGTTCGCTTTCTTTAATTTCGCCGTTGCCGAACTTTGCATGATATGTTGTTTGCAATTCATTTACTTCTGATAAAATACAATTGTTCCCGATTATATAATTTGAAACATAAGCGCAATTTTGAATAGCAGAATCATCGCCGACATCGCAGGAAATAAGCGTGCTGTAACGAATTCCCGCAGGTACACAAAAATCATGATGTTTTAAAAGAACATTCCGTAAAGTACCGATGCGAATCAATCCATAAAAATATGAATTGCGGATCAACGCAGGATCAAAAGGATCGCAAACAAGAAAATCATTCCAGTTCGCGCAAAAATTTTTATTATTTAAAAGTATTTCAATCTCTTCGGGTTTTAGTTTACGCCAATCATCCGGCTTTTTTGAAAAACGCTCTGCTTGCTGAGCATTACGCAGCCAATATTCATTTTCACCTTTCGGGAGATATTCCGCAGGAATGAAGTCGTAGCCGTATCGGTCTATTGGGATTACATTATTTTTGGTCATGAGGGTATTATAGCGTATTTTGAGGGGGAATGCAGTAGGGGTGGTTGTGTTGACATTGGCGGGAAGACGGGTTAAGGTCGAGGTAATAGCCGAACTTTTTTTGGGGTGCGTGGATTAAAACAAGATTCTGGATAAATTGATATGCTTTTATGTAGTAAACACGCATGTAATTTGGCAAAAATCATCTTTTAGTTTGGCAAAAACTTATTTTTAACCTTGTTTTTCCGTGTTATAAACTGTTTTATCTTGTAAAAAACAAGAGGTTTATATTGGTATACGGTTACATCAGGGTAAGTACTGACAAGCAGACAGTTAAAAATCAAAAGTACGAAATTGAAAAATTCTACAAGAGCAATAAGCTTATAGTAGGACAATGGATTGAATAGACAATAAGAGGAACAAAATCCTCAGACAAGCGAAAATTGGGTATGTTTCTAAAAGATATCAAACAGGATGATATTATTATCTGGTCAGAATTTTCACGTCTTGGAAAAAATTTATTTATGATAATGTCAATTCTATCTCATTGTCTAAGTGTTGGTGCAAACTTCCGCCTTTGGTTTATCTGCGGAAATTGAACGTAATTTAATGTCACAAAGAACCAAAGAAGCTCTTGCACGATGCAAGCCTGAAGGAATTAAATTAGGACGTAAACCAGGACATGAAAAAGAAATTCTAAAGATGGTAAAGAACGCGCATTTAAATTAGCACGCGTTTACTCATCATCTTCTATAGGCAAAGGGGCGGTAATTTTTCCGTAATGTAATTCTTTCGGATATATTTTTATTTTTAGTTTTTTTTCCATCGCGGCAAGTAATCGCATCTGTGTTTCATCACCGATTGTTACCATAATGCCTTTCTTTCCTGCACGCCCTGTGCGGCCGCAACGGTGAATGTAAAATTCGCTGTCAGACGGAACGTCAAGAGCTATAACATGAGTGATGTCAGGAATATCCAAGCCGCGTGCAGCGAGGTCAGTAGAAACAAGCACATTAACATTTCCGTTACGAAAAGAATCGAGGGCTTCTTTTCGCGCCGTAATTGATATTGGTTTTTTACTTACTTTGCTGAAAAGACCTTCTGCCGCTGTTTGATGATGCAAAAGATGCGAAAGAATAAATAGCGCATCATCATTGCGGCTTGTAAATACAAGTGCCTTAACGGGAGATTTTTTTCCCGCCGCATTATTTAACGCTGATAAAAGAGAGCGAAGTGTTTGATCTTTTCGCCTCTTCTCGCTGAAGATTGCCCAGTGTTCAATATACTCTGTAAGTATTTCATGATCATCACTTTCGATTATTTCTGCGTTTTTAAATAAAGGTCCTAATTGCATCCCTGTTTTTTTACTGACTGTTGCAGAACAAGCGGCAAAACAAATACTGTTTTGTTTTAATTGTGTGCGTTGATTAAAACGTCCGATTAGTTCCAATAGCTCGGTTGTTTCTTCAATGCACTCTTGCACTGTAAGCCTGTCTGCCTCATCAAGAATTAAAAAATGTAAATTGTTTAATTTTAATTTTCCCATCTTTGCAAGGGAAAGCACTCTTCCTGGGTTTCCGATTACAATCGCAGGTTTATTTTTTCTTAGTGTTTCAATTTGTTTATCTATCTTTATTGAACCTACTAACTGGACAGATGTCAAACCTTGTTTGTGAGTTTTTGTTAAAAAGTCAACTTCTATTTTAATCTGCGAACAAAGTTCAAATGTAGGAGCTATTATAAGCAGAACAGGTCCTTGCTGATAATTGACGTTTTCTTCAGAAAGGAGCTGCAAAGACGGTAATAGATAAGCGAAAGTTTTTCCTGTTCCTGTTGCAGAGCGGAATATTATATTTTTTCTTGCAAGCAAGTTTGGAATAACAAGATTTTGAATGGCGGTTGGATTTTCTATTGAGCGTTCTTTTAATTTATTTTCTAGAATGGAATTAATGCCAAGTTCTTTAAATGATTTCATTTTTAATCATCCAAAGAAGCAGCGTTTGATGAATTTAAATTTTTATTATTTGCTTCTTTAGCCGCTTTCGCTGCGCGTCTTGGTCTAAAAAAATTAATTAATTTAAGCAACCATATTTCGCGCCGTTCGTTACGGCTTAAGTATTCATCCAATTCTTTAATTAAATGAGCATAATCGTTTATTTGCGGACGAAGTTGTTTTGTATCAACTTTCATGTTCATTTTCTTTTTTAAAATTGAATCTTTATTAAATGTAATGTAATTATTTTCTATTTTAAGAAGCTGCATTTCTATCTTGTCTAAAAAATTTGAATCTAAATCGTTATCAATTTTATCAAATGCCGCAAACTCATATTTAACGACTTTATCATTGCGTATTTCTCCCATAAATGCACGGTACATATTTAATTTTATTCCTTTCTTCATGTATGCAAAACGCCCTTCTTTTTCAAAACGGCGGATACTGACTAATATATGAGCTGAAGTAAGATAACGCAGTGTTCTGTGAATAGAAGCGCGTTTAACAAAGTCGTTGTCTTCTGCAACATAAATTGTTTCGTCAAAGCCGCCTGTTCTAAAAAAAAGACGCTTTGTTACGAAAATACAAAAACCGAATGCTTTGGGATCTAACCATAAATTAAGAAGGATTGCAAGATTGATCATACGGTGAATAACTTTATCTAAACGGTAATCGGAAAGAGGTTTTATTTCGCATGTAGCTAAATCAATATAGCGATCTTGCATCTCATTATAAACATTTCTGATGAACCCGGGCGGTAAAACTACATCTGCATCTAAAAAAAATAAAAATTCTCCGCTTGCAGCTCTTGCTCCTGCATTTCTGCCTGCGGCAGGTAATCCGCCGTCTACGATACGGCATCCATAACTTTGGGCAATCTCTCTTGTTTTATCAGTTGAATTAGCATCAGCAATTATTACTTCGTACTCATTAAAATCCTGAGCTTTGATGCTATCTAAAAGACNGGGCAGTATTTTTTCTTCGTTTAANGCCGGAATTATTATACTAACTTTCATAATTAANTATCAGTATAATCTATAAAACTNTGCAGGGCAAGATGAATTTATTCTGATCTTATTCTCCGTATAAAGAATATTTTTTTTCCAGTTTGCGGAAAATAAATTCAAAAACCGCTGTAATGATCAAATAAAGCAGCATTGCAGGGATATAAACAAGAACAGAACCTGTGGAGTTCTCGATATTTCTCATAACTCTTGTAATATCAACTAACGCGATCATTGAAACAAGAGAAACATCTTTCAGCATCATAATAAATTCATTTCCTACCGGAGGAATTATCCGCCTGATTGTTTGCGGGATTATCACATACAGCATTGTTTGCAGATTAGTTAAACCTAACGCGCGGGAAGCTTCAAATTGACCTTTGTCTATACTTTGAATTGCCGCTCTGATTATTTCCGCACAGTAAGCGGCGCAATTCAATGCGAAAGCGATAAATGCAGCAAGGAAACGATTGTTTATTGTAAAAAAAGGTATAATTTTTGGCAGAGCATAATAAATAAAAAACAATTGCATTAATAAAGGCGTACCGCGAAAAAAGAAAATATAAAAACTTGATAATTTTTTTAGGATTATATTTTTTGAAATCTTTCCCAGTGCAAGAAAGAGTCCTAAAGTCAATCCTGCTAAAACTGATACTACAGTTAAACCTACAGTAATTTTAGCGCCGTTTAAAAGCTGAGGCAGCCATGAAAAAATTGTTTTTATTGTTTCCATAATATAAAGTTGATAGTATCGAATTTAGATAGAATGATCAAACAGACAGACAAGAGATTCTATAACCGTAGGATGGAAAAAACGAGAAAATAAAATAAAAGAATTTATACTAATTTAAAAAAACAGAAATTTCCAAAAATAATACAAATTTTTCTTGACATCATTAAAAATGATGGATAGGATTTTATTATAAATCTAAAAAGGAGTTGCATATTAAATAAAGATGCAAAATCTTGAAAAACTAAATCATATACAAGAAGATGAAAATCACATATCAAGCGCGGCAAAATCAGTAAGCGGCGATTATCATTTTAAGCGAACACGGTTAAATGAGTTGTTTACTGAAGCTATGAAATATCCATTAATCGTAGTTTGTGCCGGAGCAGGTTACGGCAAAACTACTTCGGTTTATGATTTTGTTCAAGAATATCAGACATCTGTTGTTTGGGTGCAGCTTTCAGAACGCGATAATTTCGGCGGACGTTTTTGGGAAAATTTTAATTTTAGTATGATGCAGATAAATCCTGCATTCGGAGAGTCATTAAAGAAACTGGGATTTCCTGATACAGCAGAAAAAATAAATCAATTTATTAATTTTTTACAGGTTCATGCAGGCAAGAAAAGACGTATCATTGTTTTTGATGATTGTCATTATATAGAAAATCCAGCTGTTATGAAGTTTGTAGAAGAAGCGATAAATAATTTACCGATAGGTATTACACTCTTTTTAATTTCACGTTCCACACCCAAACTTAATACGGCAGGNTTAATTTCCGGCGATTTAATTTATAATATCAGCGAAGATGAATTAAAATTTACACCTAACGAGATTTCACAATATTTTAAATTGCAGAATATTTCGCTTCAGCCCGATAGTCTGCGCCAGCTTATGAATGATACAGAAGGATGGGCGTTTGCAATTAATTATATTGCACGAACATATAAAAAAGCACCGGGTTATGAAGGATATTTGCGTAATGCAATGAAGTCAAACATTTTTCGTTTTATGGAAAGTGAAATTTGGAATTATTTATCAGAGCCTTTGCAAATATTTTTGGTTCGTCTTTCTTTAATTGATCATCTTTCTGTTGATCTTATCTCGCAGCTTGCAGGATCGGATAAAAATTTGATTGACGAACTTGAACGCCAAAACGCATATGTGCGCCGAGATACTTTTATTAATACATTTTTAATTCATCCTTTATTTTTGGAATTTCTTGCAACAAAACAAAACATTTTAAAACATGAACAAATACGTGAAACTTATACAATTGCAGGTGTTTGGTGCAATCAAAACGGATTTAAAATCGATGCATTATCATATTATGAAAAAATAAAGGACTATACTTCGATAGTAAATATATTCATAGGCTCTCCTCCGCAAATACCTTATGATATTTCTTGTTTTACAGCAGATATACTTGAACGCGCTTCGCAAGATGTGTTTGATACAATTCTTTTTCTTGCTTCAACGCATTTACGTACAATTATTTGTAAAGGTTTGTTTAAAGAAGCGGAAAAAAAAGCGGCTGAATATGAAAAAAGATTTAAAGCATTTCCGGACGGTGAATTTAAAAGAAGATCATTGAGCAGTATATATTATTGCTGGGCGATAATACGCACATCAATGTGCATATTCCAAGATGTTTACGATTTTGATCTTTATTATGAAAAACTTTCTAAGTGTTATTCCAATCCGATTGATCCGGGAAATTTAATTGTCATGACTTCCGGACCTTGGATTTGCGCTGTCGGTACATCAAGAAAAGGCGCTCTGGAAGATTATATAAATGCGGTACAGCGCGGTATACATTATATATCGAAATGTTTTATTGAATTTAATTCAGGAGAAGATGATTTGGGCAGAGGAGAAATTAAATTTTATCAAGGAGATATGCAGGCGGCAGAAGCGTTGATAGCGCACGGTATGAATCTTGCATACTCAATGAAACGCTACGGTTTAATACACAGAGGGTTATTCTATCTGTTAAGAATCAATGTTTTACAGGGAAATTTTGAAAAAGCGGAAAAAAACTTGCAGGAAATGAAAACAAATGTAGATTTAAATCACCCAAAATATTTCAGCCGTTTTATAGATTACGATATATCTCTTTGCTGGTATTACTGTATGCTTGGTATACCTGAAAAAGTACCGGACTGGTTAAAAGATAATTTTTCGCTTTATGCTCATGCCGGTTATGTAGAAAATTACGCTAATCAGATGAAGGGGCGTTACTGTTACGTGACAAGAGATTTTTCACCGTTACTTTCGTATATAAATGACATGAAACAACGCGAATCGTATTTATTCGGCAGAATAGAAATGCTTGCGATAGAAGCATGTACTTATTATAAATTAAAAGACAAAGAAAA